>PWTP01000063.1 GCA_003563865.1 Dehalococcoidia bacterium | reverse complement strand
TATACCGGAGGGAATTCCGGATGACGTTAAAGAGAAGCTGGAACAGCTAATTCCGCAAAAGCCCTCCACGCCTGCCGGAGGCCGACCATAAAGTAGTTTCGAGCAACGAGGGTGAGGTTGGTAGCGTTTTACCTGAAGACCTCACCTTATCTTCATTTAACGGGGTTGCGGTAGAATGGAAGTTAGAGATGATTTTAACCCCCAGATAATTATTATACAGTTATCGAAGTCAAATATAGAGTGGATGGAGTGTAGACATGATCAGGCAAATTATATCTAATAATACGTTACGCAGGCTGCTGCCGATGGTTGGCATAGCCTTCGTCATCATCTTTCTAATGAGCAACGGCTTCACGGCGACGGCTCAGGAGAAGGAAGAACGAGAAGTAAAAGTTGAATTAAGCCAATCCAAGGCAGTCATAGAATCGAAGAGCAAGGTTGTTGGCAGGGAAGACGAACTGAAGATTGAATTCGACAATGGCTCGCATAACTTCAATTTTGAGTATGAGAGTGAGGCCGCAGGCAGTGAGGTTGAGGTTGAGATCAAGGTTGAGCTTTTTGACCTTATCGAGTGGCGGGATGTGAACGGCAACGGACGCTATGACCCGGATGTGCCAGAAGAGTTGGTGCAGGAAATCGGGCTGGGAGACCTTTCTCCTCGGTCTCTGGACTATGAGGCCATTGAGGTGGACGGGGTTCCGGGTGTCAAGCTGGTGGGTGTTTCGGCGGACCCGGACAAGTACCCTGACCTTACCATGACCCTCACGCTCTATATGTTCGGAGAGTTTATTGAGTTCGGGGATAACTCTATTGAGCCCACATCCATGAAGTTTGACATCGAGATTAAGGGCTTCCCCTTCCAGCGGGACGATACCTCCCTGGCGTTGTATGCCAAGGTCGTGATGAAGGCTGAGGCTGAGATTGATGATGAAGGAGACAAGAACAGTGAGGACGGGGAGGAAACCATTGAGGCCCGCGTGGGCAAGTACATTTCCTTCTTCAGTTGGAGTACTGCCGTTACGGTAGATGGCCAGCAAGGCACAGTAGACCAGAATGTCCGAAAGTACGAACAGATGGCTGAGCCGGGAGAATCAGAACTGGTCAGCGAGCTGTACTTATTGTATCCAAGGGGCAATACCATAATTCATGATCCCAAGATGGGAGTTCGGTTGCCTCAAGCCAGCGGAGTGGGATGCACTCTATTCAATTAGTATTGGCATCTGCAATATAGATAGTTAGTAGATTGTTCTCCAGCCGGCAGTGACGAAGTGTGCACGAGGCTCTAATTTAGCTTTGTATAGGTATGTCGTTTGGGCCAAATCATAATCTGGCTCATACAATCCAAAGCTTTAAATCGTAAGTCAAAATAGGTGAAAGAATTTTTCCCTGTTTTCATAACCTTTGCTGTACGGGGTAGGATTCAAACCGTCCAGCTTAATTAACTATAGTAAAGGTCATAGAAAAAGTTCTGCCTATTGTCCCCTCAGCTCCACCATACCCTGAAACTCATTTTCGTTAAACTCCATCTGCCAGTTATCAGAGCCGATGGTTTTCCCGGCATACTGTCTGGGCTGTTGCAAAATTTAACCAAAGACTGAAGTTTATATCAGCACATTTATTTTCAACCCCCTTTCAATTATAATAGTAATCAATATTAGATAGGAGTTGAAAATGAGTTTATTCCAATACTTTGAATCTGTAAAAGGCCGGGGAATACTGGCAACTGCTGATGCTGATGGAAAGGTGGATGTGGCCGTATATTCCCGGCCATACATTAAAGACAAAAATACGCTGATGTTTATAATGGCAGACAGGCTGACACATGAAAACCTGCAAACCAACCCCTGGGCCGCATATTTGTTTATGGAGGCTGGTGAAGGTTATTCGGGCAAGCGTTTGTATCTCAAGAAAGCCGGTGATGTAGAGGACGATCAACTGGTTCAAGAAATATGCCGCAGGTGTAAATTTGAAAAGACCGGTGACTTTAAAAGGTTTGTGGTTACGTTCAGCATTGAAAAGGTTTTACCATTGGTGGGAAACGGCCGGTAGACAAAGCAGTTACAATATCAATTGCCAGAACACTACAAAGAGGGCCATCAAACAATCCCGGTTTTTAGCTTGTAGCCGGTTTGTCAGCAGGGGCTCTGGTGACAACAGGCTGTGATTTAGTAGAAAAAACCACCCGGAAGGTGTTTGTTTTTATATCGTTTTGTGGTATATTTCCCCAACGATATTTTTCTCTGGAAATATTTATTCGAGGAGGTTTACTTTTATGGCAATCAAGGTAATCACTGACAGCACTTCCGACCTACCCCAAGAACTGGCCGATGAATTGGGCATCAAAATAGTTCCCCTGTACGTATTATTTGGTAACGAAACTTATCGTGACCGGGTGAACATTACTGAAAACGAGTTTTACGACAAACTGCTAAACGACCCTGTTCACCCAACCACCTCTCAGCCCAGCCCGCAGGACTTTGCTGAGATCTACTCCGAGTTATCCAAAGATGCCGACGGAATCATCTCAGTTCACATCTCAAGCAAGCTGAGCGGTACCTGTAACTCGGCATTACAGGCCAAAGAGATGGTGAAAGCAAAGTGTCCGATTGAGGTGGTAGACTCAAATAATGTATCAATGGGGTTGGGGCTGATCGTTCTTGGAGCAGCCGAAATTGCTGCTTCCGGTAAAGATTTTGAGCAGACGGTTAATGAAACAAAACAGCTCATTTCACGGACCCATGTGTGGGCCATGTTTGACACCCTTAAGTACCTGGCAAAGGGCGGTCGCGTCGGCAAGGCAAAAGCCCTGATGGGCTCAGTACTTAACATAAAGCCAATACTGGCAGTAAAAGACGGGGAAATGACACCGGCCACCAAAGCCCGCTCGCGCGATAAGGGAGTTGATTTACTTTATGACTATGCGGGTAGATTTACAAATATAGAGGACCTGGCGGTAATGCACACCACCACACTTGATGAAGCTCAAGCCCTGGCCGACCGGATGGGTGCCATATTTGAGCGAGACCGCATCAAGATAGGCAGGCTGGGGCCGGCTTTGGGTGTGCACGCAGGCCCCGGTACGCTGGGTGTGGCTATCAGGGGTTCGTAGTTCAGTGTTAGTTAATTAATAGTTGGGCCAATAAACGCAAAATTTTATTGAAGCAGGTATAAAACCAAGCCTCCCGCTTTATGGGAGGCTTGGTTTTAGGCTATAGATAATTCTTATTCGGTCTTATCCAGAGGGAGTATCACCCATTTGGATGGTTGGTTGTGATTAACCAGCCTGCCACCGAACACTGTCAGCAGAGTTAGTGAAGCGATAGCAACTAAAGTTGCCGGAAGATATAAAGCTATGTGTGAGTGTCCAAGGTAAAACGTACCGGAGCCGACAATCAT
>PWTP01000052.1 GCA_003563865.1 Dehalococcoidia bacterium | reverse complement strand
TAGGTGTTATGTCGGACTTATCAGCCTCTTTCAGGCCTTATAAAGGGGTAAAACAACTACCCTTTGAAGGAGATCAATATGAAGGGGTTTGGCCTCTTAATCTCCTTGCTTCTGGTTGGCGCTGCAGCAGTAGCAGTGTTCAACCCACAGCTTATTGATGATTTCCTCAAAAAGCCGGATATTCCCGAGCCTATTCCTTACTGTGCAGAGAACGTAATTGATTTTGAAGACCTTGAAGCAGGAGATAAGGTTTTCAACCAGTATGGTGAATTGGGAATTGTCTTCCCGTTTACCCCTAATATAATAGAACCACTCGGTATCAGCACCATTTCAGGCTCCAAAGCTCTTACTACCTATTATCCCGGATCTGAATTTGGCGGCAAACTGGTAATAGAATTTACCAGTGCCCAGACCTGTGTCAGTTTGCATGTGGGCTTGCTTGATGATACCGAAGGTGAAAAAATTACCGCCACATTAACTGCCTATGATGCCGAGGTAATTATTATACCCGGCTACGGGGTGGATGTAGACCCCCAAAGGCAGGTGGCTGTAAACCAGGTAAACATCGGCCCTGGCCCAAAAGATGTATTTACCCGGATAAGAGTTGATACCGGTGATGAAGCACTTATACACAGGGTAGAGTTATCGCTTGCGGGTGGACATTTTCCAGTAATTGACGACCTTATATTTTCAACCGTAGGTATTGCTTATCCGGAGATTGATTCAACGCCGGTAATATCTCTGCAAGCGCCCGTGGATAAAGGCTATATTTCCGGGTTTGGAACATCGTCGGGTGCCATCGACATAATGGGTACCATCCACGAGGAATTCAAACTAAGAGAGGTTACTGTCACAGTAACCCAGGGGGATGAATCAAGAAGTGGTAATTTGACTTTTAGCGGCCAGCCGCCCGATTACACTTTTGGTGGCATTAACATTCATGGCCTGATCTTCCCCGGAGAAAACCGGATTAACATACAGGCGTATAGTTTTTCAGGAAAAACCGGCTATAAGCAAATCAGGGTATATTATGAACCACTGCTTACCGGGACCGATGCAGAACTGCTGATTCTTGCGCCGGATGCTTTTTATGAACCGCTCACTATTCTCAGGGACTGGAAGAATGATACCGGCATCTCTTCCCATATTATGACGTTAAGCTCTATCGAGCATGAGTGGCAGCATTCCAACTCAAAAGACTTGCCCGAACAAATAAAAAGAGCCATAGCTCACGCTTATCTCAACCACGATACCCGCTATGTTATGCTGGCAGGCGATGGCGACCGCTTTCCGGTGCGCTATCACCGTACCGGATCTTACGATTACGTGGAAGGGGAAACATGGGGTATTGTATACGCCGTAACAGACCTGTACTACGGATGCCTGTTTAAAAGCGATGGAGATTTTGACGACTGGGACGGCAACCAGAACGGTTTGATTGGAGAGTGGGGCGAACCACACGCTCCCCCTGGCCAGCAGGCAGAAAGCTTTGAACAAATAAATATTGATGACTGCAGCCTAAAGCCCGACGTTGCTGTGGGCAGGGTGCCGGCTTCAACGCCTGAAGAAGTACAGGCTTATGTAGACAAAGTTATTGAGTACGAAAGCTGGGAGATGAGTAAGTGGAGCTGGCAAAGGCGAGTGGTTATATGGGATTGTACTTCTATTGATTTCCCGGATTATAGAACCAAATTATACCAGGTTTACGATCAGTATCTGAGTCATTTTATGCTTGAAAACCTTCTTCAACCTGCAGGGTATTCAGATTTTACTGGCAGTGAGAGCCTGGAATATATAATAGATATATGGAGGCCGGCATTACTGGAGGAGCTCAATCAGGGTGTGGGCCTGGCCATCCACATGGGGCACGGCAGCCGCACTTCAGTAGGTGTGCTTTCAAACCAATTGGTTTCCGAACTTGAGCAATACGGCCGTTATCCCATTATCATCTCCAGCGGCTGTGACACCGGCAAATTTGTTTACGAGTTTGATATTTACAAAGATATAGACGGCAACTATCCGCCTTGCTGGCCGAACTGTAGTATTGAAGGCTGGGAACACCCCAGGCCAGAGCCGGCTTACTTGCAGCCATCCGAAGTCGATGTAGAATCTATGGCTGAGGTTTTACTGTTAACACCAAACCAGGGAGGAGTGGGCTTTTTGGGCGCCAGTATGGGTACTAACGTTGCTGGCCCGGAATACGTAGAATTATTCGTCAGCGCCTGGGCCCAGGAGGACGTTTTGCATCTGGGCGATATGTGGACATATGCCGTAACCGAGTTTGTTGAAA
The DNA here is from genome assembly GCA_003563865.1 of Dehalococcoidia bacterium. Lineage (GTDB taxonomy): Bacteria > Chloroflexota > Dehalococcoidia > Dehalococcoidales > CSSed11-197 > CSSed11-197. The sequence continues at coordinate 1,128 of PWTP01000052.1, read as the reverse complement.
ACTACTTTGAAGCAGGCAGCCCAACAGCAGGAGCGCACTGGTTCAGCCGGGATGATTTCATGGCCCACCATATACACAAGTTCATTCTGTTTGGAGACCCCAGCCTGCGGCTTAAAAAACCGGATATGTCACGATAATCAATTAGATAAGCCGGACTGGAACCTACAGCATTGCTGCTCCCAGGCACAGTTGGTAGAGGTGGCATATACAAGCTCATTCCAATTAGAAGAGACTTCAGAAGTCATTACCGAGGGGCGAACTCTGAAAGATTGTCGTGAAATGCAAAAAGGATGCACTGGAAGAGATTTTAAAGCTTATAAACAACAGGGTGCACTTTTTAACAGATTCCCGGCTTCCGCTTGAAACTAGAAATGCTTTCTCGAATTATGTAGCCTGAATTAAACGCTGAATCGTTCGCTTTGGGCGCTTGCTGGTCAAATCAAACGCGTCTTGTAGATTCATCCAAAACTGAGGTGTTGTACCTAGCGCCTGGGAAAGCAGCCAGGCCGTCTCTGGCGTAATACTCCTTTTACCCCGAATTATCTCATTAATTCTTTGCAGAGGTATTCCAATATGTTTGGCAAGCGCTACCTGGGTAATTCCGAGCGGCGCCAGAAATTCCTCTTTTAGAATTTCGCCAGGAGGTGTCGCAATTCGTTTTTCTGGTAACATTTTATCTCCTCACTCAGTGATAATCTATAAGAGATACCCTTTGAGCATTATTGTCTACCCACTGAAAGATTATTCGCCATTGGTCATTTACTCTAACACTATAATAACCTGCGAGGTCTCCTTTGAGTGATTCTAACCGATTCCCTGGTGGCTCACGCAAATCATTTAGGTAATAGGCTGCGTTGAGCATATCGAGTTTACGAAGAGCCACACTTATAATGTCCGGGGGGAACCGTCTAATTCGATGGCCATCTTTCCCATGGTAAAGAGCGGCAGTAGCTCTGTCTCCAAACGACAATATCATATCATTTTCACTGGAGGCCATTATATCATTTACACGATTACCGTGCAACCATGTAATTAACCATAATTGCAGAAATTGCACCTGGTAAAAAATGGTCCTTTTTAGCATAAAAACAACATGAAACTAGCACTGAAATAGAATTGGAGGCTATG
>PWTP01000020.1 GCA_003563865.1 Dehalococcoidia bacterium | reverse complement strand
AGACCGTGTTGCCTCATTGAAAGAGAAAACAGCCGGCGGTTGAAATCAACATTAATCACCGTCACCTTAACCTTTTGGTTAACGCTGACAATATCGGCCGGGTTTTTTACGAACCTGTCGGCCATTTCACTGATATGAACCAGCCCGTCTCGATTGACGCCGATATCAACAAACGCTCCAAAATTGGTAACATTGGTCACAATGCCGGTAAGCTTCATTCCGGGTTTAAGGGCCTCTATCGTCTTCACATTCGGGTCAAACCTAATGCTTTCAAACTGCTCACGGGGGTCACGCCCCGGCCTTGCAAGTTCGGCAATTATATCCTTCAGTGTCGGCAGGCCGTACCCTGCTTCAACATATTTTTCAAGGTCCAGCCGGCTTGATAAATCTTTAAAACCGATAAGGTTAGTTATCCGGCAACCGTAATCTTTGGCAATATGTTCTACTATATGGTAGCTTTCCGGGTGAACCGCACTACCGTCAAGGGGATTTTTGGCATTATCGATGCGTAAAAACCCGGCTGCCAGCTCAAAAGCCTTCGGGCCCAGCCGTGGCACTTTCTTCAGTTCAGCCCGGCTGCTAAACAGGCCTTTTTCATTTCGGTAATTGATAATGTTTTTGGCAAGCACCGGCCCCAAACCTGAGACATAGGTGAGCAGTTGCCGGCTGGCACTGTTTAGCTTGACCCCAACTTCATTTACGCAGCTCATAACTGTTTCATCAAGATTGCCTTTAAGCCGGACCTGGTCAACATCATGCTGATATTGCCCTATTCCAATGGCTTTAGGGTCGATCTTTACCAGTTCTGCCAGCGGGTCCTGCAGGCGTCGGCCAATAGAAATTGCCCCACGTACAGTTACGTCCTGTTCGGGAAACTCCTGCCGGGCAACTTCAGATGCCGAATAAACAGAAGCACCGCTTTCGTTAACCATTACCACCTGCGGTTTAGCCGGTATATCCAATGAACGGATGAATTCTTCAGTTTCACGCCCGGCTGTACCGTTGCCGATTGCAATGGCTCGAACATTATATTTACCGGCCAGGCTAATTATTGTTTGAGCAGCCTCTTCAGTGCGTTTTTCTGACTGGCCTACGTAGATAACTGCGCTATCAAGCAGGCTCCCTTGCCCGTCAAGGCAAACCACCTTGCAGCCGGAGCGGTAGCCGGGGTCGATTGCAAGAACCGGGCGTGTGCCAAGAGGTGGTGCCATAAGGGTTTCTCGCAGGTTGCGTTTAAAAACCCGCAGGGCTTCATCATCAGCACACTCTTTTAGCTGTTTGCGTATATCTGTTTCGATAGAGGGCGCCAGCAGTCTCGAATAACTGTCTGTTATGGCCATAGTAACCTGGCTTGAGGCTTCGCCATCATGTTTAATAAAGAACCGCTTTAAAATCGACAGAGCTTTTTGCTCATCCGGCCTGATGGTGATTTTCAAAAACCCTTTGTTTTCTCCACGCAACATGGCCAGCACCCGGTGGCTGTGCGCCCGTTTGGCCGGTTCTGTCCAGTCAAAGTATTTGTCGTATTTTATAGCCTGTTCTGCTTTACCCTTGACTACCTTTGATTCAAGCAATCCTTCCTGGAAAAACAATTTGCGCATGGTCCGCCTGGAACGGGCATCTTCACTAACCCATTCGGCAATAATATCACGTGCACCGGCAAGGGCATCTTCAACCGAGCCAACACCTTTTTCGGTATTAACAAATGCAAGGGCTTCGGCAGCCGGGTCAGTAATCTCCTGGGCAATTACCAGTTCGGCCAGCGGCTCAAGACCTTTTTCTCTGGCAATAGTGGCACGGGTGCGCCTTTTGGGGCGGTAGGGCAGGTAGATGTCCTCCAGTTCGCTCATGGTTTCAGCAGTATTAACCGCATCAAGCAATTCGGGCGTGAGCACACCTTGCTCTTCGAGTGATTTAATAATAGTATCCCGGCGGCTCTCAAGCGCTTCCAGCCGTGCCAGTTCATCTCTTATCTGGGTAAGAGCCACTTCATCAAGCGAGCCGGTTTTTTCTTTGCGGTAGCGGGCAATAAAAGGAATGGTTGCTCCGTCACCCAGCAATTCCCTCACTGTTTCTATCTGCCAGTGTTTGACGTCCATCTGCCTGGCAAGCGTTACCGGAACAAATTTAAGCATATAAGTATTTACCTCAAGTTCAAAGTTAAACGATTTTTACAGGCTATCAAGCAGCGTGAATATCTGCGGGTTTTCGGGTATATCACTCATCGATTGCCCGAAGTGTTCAAAGCGTATTATGCCGCTTTTATCGATAATAAAACTGGCCGGCATACGTCCCAGCTTAAGCAGTTTTACTTCCTGGCCGTACAATTTGGCAAGTGAATGGTCGGGGTCGGGGATGCCGATAAAAGGCATTTGGTTTTCATCCCACCATTTAGTAAAGGTTTTCAAGTCTTCAGGGCCAATGGCAATAACTTCAGTATCACGTTCAACAAACTGTTTATAATCCTGGCGCAACTGCGCCATGTGCCTGCGGCAGTACGGTCACATAAAGCCGCGGTTAAACACCAGCATAACATTTTTTGAACCTTTGTAATCTGAAATGTTTATTTTACGGCCTTTAGAGTCGCTGGTGCTAAACTCCGGGGCGGTTTTATTTAACAGCTGATTCATCTTGTGCAACCTCCTGTAACCTTAAAAAAGAACTTTCCAACTGTTAACAGTATAACATCTCCCGGTATGAGTAAAACAGAAAAATGACCATTTTACTTTGTGGCGATAAGCCCTCCTTATTCATTTATGGCAATCAATAATGCTGGATATATGGCTGGAACATACGATATAATGCCTGCCTGAATACAGTAGTTATTGAATTTAAAAAGGCCAAGCCTCACCATAAAATCCCCTGGTAGAATGGCTGGTCGAGCAGGGTGAGATGTGTGAATTTTGCCATAAACATGGAGAAGGCAAGCAATGGTATCTGCAGGCCAGCAACTATTCGGAAGAGTTGTTAAATGACATCAAGCGCCGGGAATATATTTTTAACTTTCTTAAACATCCTGAAAAATCTGCCGATGGCGTTGAAAAACTCGGGCTACTAAAATCGTTACCCGGATTTGTTCAAGCGGTGGTTAATCCTTATATTACCAACCGGCAAAAACGTTCCCACTTTGGGCAGGTGGTACCTTTAGAAGATTGTGAAAAAATCTTTAATTCACTAAACTCAATCGTGCGTATTGCCTGTTATTGCCGCCACAGCACGGTTGGGGATGGGCACCGTTATTGCTATTGCCTGAGCATGGCGCCCAAAGGTGGTATGATGGCTGAACTCATCTGTCAGGTTGATGCTTCCTATCTTACAGGCCCGGATACCGCCGGGCTTGAGATATTAAGCAAAGAAGAGGCCATAGCCAGCCTGAGAGAGCATGAACAGGAGGGGCTTTGCCACACAGTCTGGACCTTTGT
>PWTP01000072.1 GCA_003563865.1 Dehalococcoidia bacterium | reverse complement strand
TTCTATCCAAATCCAATCTCCCTTTTTTAGCCTGTACTGTCCGGCAGTTTCTCGGCTCATCTCAGCCACCGGTAGAGGGTGTTTTTGTCTGAAGTGGTCAATGCACCGGAATTCTGAAGCATAATATGGCTTATGCCGGACTCCAGTCACCAGCTTCAAAGGATATTCGTTACTTTGTTCATTTACGTTTATGAAAGCGGGCAAGGGGTCGTACCCGAGTTCTTCCAACAGTGTAGAATAAAGCTCTATTTTGCCGCTGGGTGTAGCAAAGCCTTCGGTCTCGTGCTTATAATAAGATTTGTCAGGACAATAAACTCCGGTTTTTGTAAACTCTACCCAGTTTTGACCGGCACGGGACAGAATGCTGTCAAATGCTCCCTCAATTGTATTTGATGGCCAGTATTTGGCCAGTCCAAAACGGCTGGCCAGCTCATACCAGAAATAATAATCTGACTGCCTTTCATACAGGGGCTGGGTTGCTCGAGCCCCTCCATAGCAAATGTTAGAAACACCCCCATTCATTTGAATCATGCTTTTTTCAAGGGCTCCTTCACACGGCAGCACGTAATCAGCAAGCATGGCCGTGGGCGTCAGGAATTGCTCAAGAACCACCAGCAGATCCAGGTTTTTAAGCGCCTGGAAAACCATTTTTGTATCAGCCTGGGTAAGTAACGGGTTACTGGCCATTACCACGAGAGCCCGTATCGGGTAGGGCTCACCGGTTATCATGGCTTGAAAGGCCAGAAAAGGATGTGCTGAGGTTAAATAGCGTAAAGGCAAAGTTTTGCCATGCATCATGGTATACCCGCTAAGCTTATCATAGCCCGTATATGTCGGAAGTTTGAAGATGTCTGAGCCCAGTTGTTTAGCTTTGCAGGGCTTCTGCAAGGCACTGGCCATTTCCAGTTCAGCTTCTGAAGTGAATTCAGGGTATTGGCATAAATGACAGGCCCCCGGTTTGTCTACGTTGCCGGTGATGGCGCGCAGGATAGCTATGGCACGTAAAGCCTGGGTACAATTCTTGCCACTGTGGTCAATCCCGAGGCCGTTGAAAATAGTTGCTGATTTGCTATTGGCAAAACAGCGGGCTATCTCAACAATACCTTCACTCGGAATACCGACAACAGAAGAAACCTCATCCGGATGGTAGGCAGATGCCCTTTCGGTCAAACTATCAAAGCCGGAACACCATTTTTCAACAAATTTCTTATCATACAGATGTTCTCTAATTATGACGTTTATAATTGCCAGTCCGAGGGCAAGATCTGTTCCCGGCTTGACCGGTATCCAGGCAGTAGCTTTTTCAGCCGTCCGGGTAAAACGCGGGTCGATGACGATCAAAGGCTTTCCCAGGCGGCTGTATCTTTTTATGGTATCCCAAAACAGGGAATTGTCAGATTCAGCCGGGTTAATTCCCCAAAGAATAACGCAACCGGTATTATCGAGGTCCAGCTCAGGTTCAATTGGCCAACCACAGGTAATACTGTTTACCCATATGGCCGGATTCCAGCAAATATGGCCGATGCCAATGTTATTGGGGCTTCCCCACAGGTTAAGGAAGCGGTGCATGGGCCAGTAGGTTGAATGCGGTGCTCCGATGCAGGTTGCCAGCGTTTCGGGCCCATATTCTTTCCCGAGAGCTTCCATCCGGCCGGCAATATCACCCAGAGCCTCTTTCCAGCTTACTTTCTGCCATTTGCCCGAGCCTCGTCCACCTACACGTTTGAGCGGATAATTTATACGGCTGGGGTGATCGAGAATGTTTAACAACTGATGAAAGCGGGCGCATTTTTTTACTATAGAAACATCATATGGAAACCGGGCACCATCCGGGCTAACCTTAACCGGCATACCGTTGTCATTATGCTCAACCAGGGTTGCGCACAGATAGCCGCACAGAGTGCAGTTGGACCGGAGCTCAGTCATTGCCTGTTTTTCTCCCCCGGCCAGGTGGATATAATCTCCGGCCGGAAGTATCGGTAAGATGATAGGCACAAAAGGGTATGGATCTCCCGTCACCAACTGTGACTGCCAGATTACATTCTTGAAGACGCTTGATGTCCAGCGTCCAGGCGTCCATATAGCTCATAACAAGCACGCCCAGCCCTTTAATGTTACCCTTCGCCCCATACATGTTATTAAAGACGTCAGCAAACACAGACCCTTGTGGGCTGTCTGGATCGTAATTTGCCCTGTATTCAGATTCATCGATTTTACTGGTAAGGGTGGTATATTGTTCTCCGTCACCAACAAGATAGGTAGAACAGGCACACATGGGGTGTATGCAGCTCAAAGGCCAGAAATCACGAGCTGCAATTTTACCGTTTGTCTGCTCTTCTATCATAATGGCAATATCACCGAGTGAAAGCCGTTGTCTCATTTCTGCTTCAAATCTTCCTGATGTAAAGGCGGGTTGGATCGCCAGCCCGCCAATGACATCCAGATTGTTCAAGCAAAAATCAATCAGGCTTCCCAGTTGATTATCGTTTATGCCCTTTATAATCGTCGGTGCCAGTATTACGGGCAGGTCTTCCCTCCGGCAGTTTTTGATTGCTTTTAGCTTTAATTCAAGTAAATCCCCACCCCTCAAAGTTTGGGTGGCTTCAGGCGTCATTCCGTCAAACTGGAGGTAGATATTGGTAAGCCCGGCCTCTTTTAGTAGGCGTAGAAATTCCGGTTCCCGGCCTATAATTAAGCCATTGGTGTTTATCTCTACGGTTTCAAACCCGCTTTGGCGAGCAAGGCGGATGATATCGGGTAGGTCACGCCGCACCGTTGGCTCTCCCCCGGTTATTTGCAGGGTGGTTCGCCTGCCATCATAGTGCTGAATAGTGTGCAGCATGCCCTTTATATTTTCAATGGTTGGGTCGGGTAGTTTTTGCCCGGCTGAGATAAAACACACTGGGCAGGCCTGGTTACAGCGCCAGGTTACCTCAATTTCAGCCAGGGTAATACCTCGCTTGTGGGAAGGGCATAATCCACAATCGAGTGGGCAACCATTTAGGCTTTCAGTCTGTGGCTGCCTGTGCTTGAGAGGAAAACTAAAGCTATTGAACCACCTGTAGTGCTCAGCATCAGGCCATATGTACACGTTAAATAAGCCGTGTTCAGGGCATGCTTTGCTCATATGCACCCTGCCGTCTTTTTCATAAATGGTGGCATCTACGGTTTTTAAACAATGCGGGCAAACACTCCGGGTGTGATCTATCACACAGGCATCAGCTATCCAGGGTTCTATTTTACTCATTTTCAATGTATTCACCGAGCATCTGGGAATTTTGCAGCCTGTAATCGTTGTAGGCGCCCCACTCACCCTGCCACATGGCCTGCAATTTAGCCTGGTATTCCGAGTGGTCTATGAACCGGTTGAAAACCAGTTCGAGTATGTGTTTAATTTTATTTCCGGATATCACCTGTGTAAAAGTATTACA
>PWTP01000057.1 GCA_003563865.1 Dehalococcoidia bacterium | reverse complement strand
GTAGTGGAGATAGAATATAAGGAAAGGGGTGGTATCAAAACCAAAGCTATCGCTCGATATCAAACCGATTGACGACGTGGAGGCCTTCAAACAAACATTCATGTTGTTAATTAACAATGCGGCGTTTCATTTCACCGGTTGCTTAAACGTTCCCGGATGACCTGAGGACTAAACCACCCAGCATTAATACAAGGTAGCCGGGCTTGCTCCGGGATACCGGATGATTTCGTACAAAATATACACCCAATTCAGGGCATTCATAAGCAGCCCCGGGAGATATATCAGTACTTCCCAGAACCTTGAAATTTTCCGGCAGCAAACTAACGATATCACTGTGATCCAGCTTAACCATTATTTCATTTCCGCCCCCCTCCAGCAACTCACCCTCATTGTAAAGTTTTAGTAATTTTGAAAACATGCCTGCAGTCAGTTATTATGGTAAGGGATGAATAGCTTGACGATAGTGTACCGGGAAGAACCCGCAACAGCTTGATACAATTGAGAAGTATTTCAGGAAGGGGCTTTGGCGGTTGAAGTTAGATGCAAAAAAGACTGTTTTACTCTATGCCATCATAATATTGGTTACCGCGGTATTCTTCTATTTCATGTCAATGGAAGAGCCACCCGAACAAATAACCTTTTCAAGGCTCATCAATATGTCCCAAGAAGGCATTATTGAGGAAATAGTTGTTGACCAGGAGACTCTCACCGTTACGGACAGGGAAGGCAATGTTTACGAAACCGGCAAGGAAACAGAGGTCAGTATATACGATATTCCCAACCTGAATCTTGAAGGTGTAACTGTAGATATAAGACCGGCCGGAATTGACTGGGGCGGAATTCTTATCAGGTTCCTGCCCCTGCTTCTTATCGGCGGCCTGCTCATTTTCTTTTTCAGTCAGGCAAGAGGTGCTCAAAGCCAGGCAATGAACTTCGGGCGTTCCAAAGCCCGCAAGTTTTCAGCCGTCAAACCCTCGGTAACCTTTAGCAATGTAGCCGGCGCAGATGAAGCCAAGGAAGATATGCAGGAAATAGTAGAGTTCTTAAGCACCCGCGAAAAGTTTCATGTGCTGGGTGCAAAGGTGCCAAAAGGAGTGCTCCTGCTTGGACCCCCAGGCACAGGCAAAACCCTGCTAGCCAAAGCTATCGCAGGGGAGGCTAAAGTACCGTTCTTTTCCATAAGCGGCAGTGAGTTTGTTGAAATGTTTGTCGGTGTGGGCGCTTCCAGGGTACGCGACCTGTTCGAGCAGGCCAAGCTCGACGCCCCCTCCCTGATCTTCATAGACGAAATCGACGCCATCGGCCGGCAACGTGGTGCCGGGGTTGGCGGCGGCCACGATGAGCGGGAGCAGACCCTAAACCAGATACTGGTGGAAATGGATGGTTTTGACACCAGCACCAATGTAATCATAATTGCAGCTACCAACCGTCCGGACATCCTGGATAGCGCCCTGCTCAGACCCGGGCGCTTCGACCGTAGAATTATACTTGACATGCCCGATATTAACGGTAGAAAAGAAATTTTCAAAATCCATGCTTCAGACAAACCCCTCGCCAAAGATGTTGACATTGAAGCAGTAGCCAAGCAAACCACAGGGTTTTCAGGGGCAGACCTGGCCAACCTGGTTAATGAGGCCGCCATCCTGGCTGCCAGAAGAGACAAGAAGGAAATCAGCATGGCGGAAGTGGAAGAATCTGTCGACCGTGTGCTTGCCGGGCCGGAAAAAAAGAGCCGGCGCATCAGTACCAGAGAAAAGGAAATTATAGCCTACCATGAAGCCGGCCATGCGCTGGTTGCCCGCATGCTGCCAAACTCCGATCCGGTGCATAAAATCTCGGTCGTTGCCCGCGGTATGAGCCTTGGTCACACACGCCAGTTGCCGACTGAAGACCGCTATATTGAAACCGCTTCCCAGTATAGAGACCGGCTGGCAACTCTAATGGGTGGCAGATTAGCCGAAGAAATCATTTTTAATGAGCTTTCCACCGGTGCTTCAAACGATATCAAGGTAGCTACCAACCTGGCTAACAAGATGGTAACTCAGTACGGAATGAGCGCCAAACTTGGGCCACGCACTTTCGGCGAACGCCAGGACATGATTTTTCTCGGCCGGGAGGTAACTGAAAACCGGGACTATGGCAACAGAATTGCCAATGCAATCGATGACGAAGTAAACGCTATCATCGGGGAAGCCTATGAAACTGCCAGGCGTATTTTGATTGCGAACCATAAAAGATTGATGCATATTTCCAATCTGCTTATGACCAGAGAAGGCCTCGAAGGCGATGAGCTTGACAGGGCATTCAATGAACCCTTAAATGGCAAGAAGTAAACCGAGCCTTGAGGGTAATATATGGCTTCATGATGCGAGACATAGTCATGCTTCACTCATGCCAAAACGAGGTGCCCATCCAAAAATTGTTGGCAAACGGTTAGGTCATGCATCTATCCAGATAACCCTTGATACCTATTCTCACGTTGCGCCGGGGCTTCAAGATGCTGCTGCCAGGTGCTTTGACCAGGCTTTCATTGCCGAGTATGAGTTACCTTCTTAACAATGGCATATTTCAATATTCAAACAAATCTAGCATACGGCATAAAGAGCTCAGCTCAATGAAACATTCCGATGGAATGTTACCTTTTCCGTTGTTCTATATAACTAGGGATTTTTACCTGGAAAAGCATCATGTGACTAATTTCAGAAAGCAGCTTTCTATTTTTTGTCAATCCCCGGATATTTCATCTGAAAGGTAGCGTATATCGGTATAGGCAAAACCAGTCTTTCTCCGTTCTTCCTGCTCCTGTATCCAGACCTCTATTCCTTTTTCTCTCATACGTTTAGCATCAGATAACAGGGTTGGATAAACACTGGTGAGCTCAAGAATGAGCCCGCAGGGATAAGTATCACAGGAAATACACACTTCTAAGCCTTTGTTCCGAGCGCATTTCCTAATTTCGCAAAAAGGAGGGCCGCATTCTCCCCCTCGGCAGCTGCATTGAGATTCCGACTCAGCCAGCCGGTTCAAAAACAACCAGAAGTTTTTGAAGCAAGGCTGATCTTGGCCCCATATGTCCCAACCTTCTTTTTGCATGGAATGACGCAATGACCTGGCCTGCTCGGGAATTCGGTTACGCTGTGAACATAACCCGCAATACAAACCACAATAGGCGACCTGTTCTAGTTTGTCCATTTTAACCTCAACAATTGATGTATTGATTTCCCATCATCCTGCCGGCGTTCGGTTCTTTAATTGCGTTCATAAAAATATTTCTGTAATTATACGGGCATATCAAGAGGGTGGCAATAGACCGATAGCACACTCTGAAATTGACAATTTTTTGGCTTCGTAGTAACTTAGCCTTAATATGCGGGTCATGGACAAAATTACAAGCTAATGGTAAAAACCGGACAGGTGTAACATGAAAGGTTTAATTGCAACTGTAATAATAATGGCGCTCTTAACAAGCACCGGAATT
>PWTP01000130.1 GCA_003563865.1 Dehalococcoidia bacterium | reverse complement strand
TCTCACTTTATCAGTCGAGGCAAAATATTTGGTATCATTTTTAAATACATCTCTTGCCGGTATAAACCGTGTTTAGCCATCGGTTTCACATGAGAGTTTACCGGAGCGCTCCGGGCCGATATGGAATGATCAAAGGAGAACATATTAAATAATTATGCACAAACAAGCAGTATTTTACAGTCAGGGTGTAGCTCTACGAGCAGACCATAATCTGCCCTTTAAAGGGGCTCCCTGTGTTATTTTATCTCACGGACTGGAGGGTGATAAGGATGGAGCCAAATGGAAGCTGCTCTCCGAAAGGTTGTACGATTCAGGTTTTGCTTCATTGCGCTTTAATTATCATGGTTGTGGGGAGGGCACTGAAAAGAGTGATGGAGATTTTGAAGATTCATTTCTCTCAAGACGGATACTTGATTTTAAAGCAGCACTTGATTATGCCGAGGAATTGGACATCGACAACCGTCGGCTGGGGGCGATAGGGTCCAGCCTGGGCGGAACAGTAATCATCGCTTCAGGTGATGCCAGAATAAGAGCTATGGTCTCCCTGGCCACTCCGTATAGTTTTAAGAAACCGGCTGAAGATTATCCTGATTTGAACAAAGGGACCGGCCTGGTTGATCTGCCCTCCGGCAGAAAAATAAAAAGCACCTTTTTCCATGAAATCCGGGAATTTGATGCCGGAAAAGCTTTAAGCAATCTGGATTATCCATTAATGGTGATTCATGGTAGCGCTGATCAGGTTGTACCGGTTGAAGATGGGCAAAAAATTTATCAGAAAGCCAGAGGTTGTAAAGAATTAAAGATAATCAAAAATGGCAATCACAGTTTTGATGATCCGGTTCATCTGGCACAGATAGTTGACCTTTCTTGCAGGTGGTTAAAAAAGCATCTTTAGTGTTTCATAATAGTGTAAATCCATTAACTTGTCTTATTTAAAATAAGAGCTTAGAATAAGAAACCTTACATGAAAATTATACGCTTTTCATACAATAATAAATGCTCTTACGGGATTCTTGATGGCAGGACTGTTCAGGCCGTTGAAGGCCGCCCTTATCCTGATTTACTGCCTTTAAAACAGCTCTATAGCTTGAATGACGTCAAGGTTCTGGCTCCTTGTGAACCAAGTAAAATAATAGCCATGGGCCTTAATTATCATTCTCATGCAAAAGAAATGGGGGCCGGAATTCCTAATTCTCCGTTGACTTTTTTGAAACCACCCACGGCTGTTATTGGACATCAGGCCAATATTGTTTACCCTTCCGCCTCCGCTCGTGTTGATTATGAGGGTGAGATGGCGGTGGTAATTAAGAAAATTGCCTGGCGGGTGCCGGAAGATCAAGCCATGGATTATGTTTTTGGATATACTTGCTTTAATGATATTACTGCCAGGGATTTGCAGGCCCGTGACAATCAGTGGACACGGGCAAAAGGCTTTGACACATTTGCAGCTATTGGACCATGGATCGAAACTGATGTTGATCTGGAGAATTTAACACTCGAAACTTATCTGAACGGTGAGTTAAGGCAATGCGGCAATACGTCTGACCTTATTTATTCGGTACCCAACATAATAAATTTTATTTCAAATGTAATGACACTGATGCCAGGTGATATTATTGCTACCGGTACACCTGCAGGAATAGGGCCGATGCATCCAGGTGATGTGGTTGAAGTTAAAATCCAGCATATAGGCACCTTAAAAAACTATGTAATAGCTAATGGCTGCTAATTAGTTAACACTACCTGTTTGTTTGCAACTTCATCCGTTGACATAACCTTATTGGTTTAATGCATGCTGCCTTTGCCTTTGTAATAATACAGCAGGTACAATTAGATCATGAATTATAAACTTCTGGTAATCGATGTTGATGGAACCCTTATAGATTCACAGGGATCAGTGTCGTCCAGTGATATTGAAGCAATAAACAAGGCAGTTGCCAAAGGTGTTAAAATTGCCCTATCAACCGGAAGGGTTCCGCGGGCCTGTGGCCAATTGCTAAAAGATTTGAATCTGAACGGATGCCACATATTTTTCGATGGAGCGCTGGTAATATATCCGGATACAAACCAGACTATATATACTCAAAACATCAACCGGGAACATGTAACCGGGGTGGTTGATTTTGTCCGTTCCAGCGATACTTACCTGGAGTTATACACCATAGATAAGTTTTTTGCTGAAAAAGCAAACTGGACTGATGAGATCCACAAAGAGTTTTTCGGGATTAGTATTGATCTAGAAGATTTGGACTATATCAGCTTAAACAACGACATTTTGAAAATGGAAACCATTGCAAAAACACCAATTGAGTTTGAAAAGGCCGATTTGCTCAAACAGCAATTTAGAGATGTCTTGCGGTTTTCAATTGCCCGGTCACCTGCATTTCCTGGCGTTGATTTTATTAATATCCTTCACCCGGGAGCTTCCAAAGGTAATGCACTGGTCAAACTGGCTGAGCATTTAGGCATACATCTGGATCAGGTGGTTGCGGTGGGAGATGGGCTCAATGATATTTCTTTGATAAAAAAGGCCGGCGTTGGCATAGCCATGGGCAATGCATTCTCTGAAGTCAAGCAGGTAGCCGATGGCATTACGGCTAGTGTTGGAGGTGGTGGTGTAGCCCGGGTAGTTGAAAAATATTTCCTGTAGCTGAGTTTGTCTGCCTCGTTTTAGCCGGAGCCGGTTTTAGACAAGATCTTTAATTTGTCTGGCTATTTCCGGTGTTATGCCTCTTACCGAGGTTAGCTCATTTATATCAACCTGGCCAATTTTTTTAAACGAGCCAAACCGTTTAATCAGGTCCCCTTTTCTTTTCGGGCCTATTCCCGGTATCTGATCAAGCATTGAAGAACGGCTTTGCCTGGAAGACAGGTTGTGATGATAAGCTAAAGCAAAACGGTGAGCTTCATCACGGACTCTCTGCAACAATCGTAAAACAGGTGATCTACGGTCAAGCAAAACCGGTTCATTGGACTCTGGCACATAGATCTCCTCATTTTCTTTGGCAAGACTGATTACCGGTATGTCTGCGAACCCCAGATGGTGCATTGTTTCTGTTACAGCATTTAACTGGCCTTTACCACCATCTATTAGCATTAGATCAGGCATCTCGCTCCGTTTTTCCTGCTGTTGTCGGCTTAAACCGAAGCGCCTTTGGATAACTTCTTTTAACATGGAATAATCATCGGGAGATTGGATTGTTTTAATTTTAAAGCGCCTGTAGCAGGATTTTTTAGCTTGGCCTTTCTCAAATACTACCATGCTACCGACTGCCATATGCCCCTGAATATTAGAAATATCATACCCTTCTATGCGTGATGGCGGGCCAGGCAGTTTGAGCAGCACTTGAATATCATTTAGGACAGTGGTGACTCTTTGTTCTGGTGAAATTAATTTGTACATATTTGCCTCGAAATTTAGCTGTGCATTGGAAGCTACCAGGTTTATCAGGTCACGTTTTGGACCTTTCAGTGGAGAACTCAATAT
>PWTP01000099.1 GCA_003563865.1 Dehalococcoidia bacterium | reverse complement strand
GGACTTGTTGAAAGCCAAAAACTGCCCGAGCCGGTTTTTACACCAACAACCAAAGCAGATGAAGGGCATGACATGCCAATGAGCCCCGCTGAGCTCGAACAATTGACCGGGCGTGAAAAAGCAACCAAACTAGCCCGGGCAAGCATTGACATCTATAATTATGCACGTGGTATGGCGGTAAACAAGGGTTTTATAATAGCTGACACCAAATTTGAATTTGGTGAAATTGGCGGTGAACTGATAGTTATTGACGAAATGCTTACACCGGATTCCAGCCGTTTCTGGGATATAAGTTCATACGAGCCCGGCAGACCTCAGGATAGTTTTGACAAGCAACCTGTCAGAGACTGGCTGGCTAAAAGCGGCTGGAACAAAATGCCGCCGGCTCCCGAATTACCGGATGATGTTATCGGTATGACGGCAAAACGCTACCGTGAAGCATTTGAAAAGGTTACCGGCTGTAAACTTGTATAATTAGCTATTATACAACTAGATTATTTCTTTGGTGCTGGGTATTTCTCCAGACAGCCGATCATCAACTCTGGTTGCTTTATCCAGCGCTCTGGCAAGTGCCTTGAAGAACGCCTCAGCTTTGTGGTGATCATTAGCTCCATAGGCAACGATACCGTGAAGATTAATCTTTGCAGCCCCGGCAAATGTCTCCAAAAAATGACGTACAAGATCGCTGGCGAAACCAAAAAGATCGTTGCCTTCCAGATCCAGCTCTACAATCGAGTACCCCCGGCCACCAATGTCTACAGCTACCGTAGCCAGTGCATCGTCCATCGGCACCGTGGCATCTGCCATACGTACTATTCCTTTCTTTTCGCCCAACGCCTGGTTTAAAACCTGCCCCAGTACAATAGCGACATCTTCTACCAGGTGATGAGCATCATCACCGGTGGCAGATATCTTTATGTCAAACCGTCCGTGCCGGCTCAACTGCTCAAGCAGATGATCAAAAATACGTATCCCGGTACTGATTTCTGCTTTGCCTTTACCGTCAATATTCAGTTCGATGCTTACATTCGTTTCACGAGTTTCGCGTTTAAGCGATGCGTTTCTTGCTGCCACTAGTTACCCTCCCCGAGTATCTCCCGGATACTCTCGACCAAAATATCATTCTGCTCAGGCTTACCTATGCTTATTCGTATACAATGGCGCAAGCGAGGCACATCAAAATACCTTACCAATATGCCACGGTTTTTCAGCTCTTGCACCACCATTGAAGCATTGCACTTTGAACAAATGCAAAGGATGTAGTTGGCAACCGACGGGCAAGCCACGATACCGTCAATTGCCCGCAGCTTATCATAAAGCCGCTGCCTTTCAGATAGTATAATTTGCACCTGTTTAAACAGCCGTTCTCTATTTTTAAGTGATTCTGTTACGGCAATCTGAGCGGCGGCATTAACAGAATAAGGGTCTTTTATACGCATAAGATAATCTGCTATCTCAAGAGGAAAAACACCATACCCAACTCGCAATCCAGCCAGGCCTGCCCATTTGCTAAAACTCCGCAGTATCATCAGATTGTCGTAATTTTCAACCCAATCCATCACCGTTTCGCGGCTGAATTCATAATAGGCTTCATCAACTACAATATATATTCCTCTATCCAATAACCTTTTTATATACTTCTTGGGTGTAAGATTGCCGGATGGATTATTCGGATTGGCGATAAAAATCAGGCGAGTCAGTGGTGTAATCCGGTTTTCAATTTCGTTTAAATTAATATCAAAATTTCCATCTCTCTCAACACTAACGGTTCTAGCCCCGGCCAGCCTGGCATAAAAAGAATACATGCCAAAAGTAGGCGGCAGGTTAATGATTTCATCCCCGGGCCTGATTATCAACCGCATTAGGAGGTCTATGAGCTGATCGCTGCCGGCGCCGGCAACTATACGTTCGGGCTCAATGCCGGTATATTTTGATAATGAATTACGCAATTCCTGCTGGCCAGCATCCGGATATACCCCAAAACTTTTATATTCTGATAAAGCCCGGTTTACTTCAGGCAGGCAACCGTATGGGTTTTCATTAGCATCCAGTTTTATAATTTCATCAATCGACAACCCGAATTGTTCCTTCAACGTGTCGGGTGAAGTATGTGCAGAGTAAGGAGCAAAACTTTTTAATTCAGGCCTTATAATATTATTGCTTTCACTCATTATAGATACCCTTCAACCGGTCATTGACGGCTTGAGCATGGGCATTAAGCCCTTCTGCTTGTGCCAGGGCAACCGCAACCGGGCCGTATTCTTTCAGGGCTTCATCGGTTACGTTTACAATATTATAATACCTGACAAAGTCATTCACATTAAGCGGTGAACTGAAGCGTGCCGTCCCTCCGGTCGGCAAAGCATGGCTCGGCCCGGAAACATAATCACCCATGGCTACAGTAGGTTGCGAACCGGTAAACACACACCCTGCGTTTACAAATTGACTATAATCCCAACCGGCTGAAGAAACGTCCAAAACCAGATGTTCAGGAGCATACATATTAACCAGCTTGACGGCCTCCTCTGCGTATGAGCAAACAGCAATAATTCCGGTTGTATCCAGGCTCTGGCGGGTAATGTCAGCCCTGTTTAATTTGTCTATCTGCTCATCCAGAATTTGTTCAACTTGGACCGCCAGTTTTTCAGAGGTTGTAATCAAAACAGATTGTGCCATTACATCATGTTCAGCCTGGGCGAGTATTTCGTTTACTATGTAGACCGGATTGCTTGAATCATCAGCAACAATAACTACCTCACTGGGACCCTGCAAGCCATCGATATCTACTACTCCATAAACCTGTTTTTTAGCCAGCATTACAAACAGATTGCCGGGGCCGCATATCTTGTCTACACTGCATACGGTTTCTGTGCCAAAGGCAAGGGCTGCAATAGCCTGGGCTCCACCCATCACAAATACCCGGTCTACTCCGGCTATACCGGCAGCTGCCAGGGTGAGAACCGGAACTTTGCCATCTTTGCCGGGGGGAGTGGCCAGACAAACTTCACCTACACCGGCGCATCGAGCCGGTATAGCCGTCATTAAAACCGAAGATGGATAGCAAGCAGTACCCCCAGGCGCATACACCCCAACTCTGTCAAGTGGTCTGGAAATCTGATAGCAGTCATTGACTTCAATTGACCGGGGTATGGCTTCTCGCTGAGCATCGTGAAAGGCTTTAATCTGACTGGCAGCGGTTTTAAAAGACTTTAATACTTCACTACTAACCGAATCTAAAGCCTGATTAATATCCTGCCGGCTGACTTCCAGTGAAAAAACCTCGACTTTATCGATCAAACTGGCAAATTCAATTAAGGCTTCATCACCTTTGCTTTTAACCTTATCGATAATAAAGGAAACTGCTTCCTGGGCAGTTTCGACACCAAACATCTCTTTCAGTTGCACTTTTAAAGCCGGGCTTATTTCATAACAAACCCCGGCTCTGCGGCGGTTTAGAACTTCACTTGCTTGTTTAAAACCGGTCAGAAGC
>PWTP01000109.1 GCA_003563865.1 Dehalococcoidia bacterium | reverse complement strand
TGAGCGGGAAGGCTTGATAATGCCGATTTTTTCATAGTAGCGTAGGGTGTAAGTTTGTATCTTCAGTATCTCTGCAGCAACACTGATTACATATCGTGGTTTGTTATCTACATTCATATTCACCACCCCCGATTACTTTACCCTGCCCTGAGTTCTCTCAATTTTTCAAACAATTGCTTCTCTTCTGAACTCAAACCGGTTGGCAGCACGGTTTTTATATGAGCAATTAAGTCTCCGTTTCCCGTTTTTCCAAGGCGTGGCATTCCTCTGCCACTAAGCTTAAAGCTGCGCCCGTTCTGGGTTTCAGGGGGAATCTTCAAAGCTAATTCTTTTCCGGCAGGAGTTGGCACTTTCACTTCACCCCCGAGCACCGCTGTCAGTAAGGGGGTTTCAACGTTGACATGCAAGTCATCCCCCCGGCGTTCAAAAACGGGATGAGGTTTTACTTTAATTGCAAGATAAAGATCTCCGGCAGGACCTCCAGCACTACCTGCTCCACCTTTGCCTGCCAGCCTTACCCTGGAGCCGGTTTTTGACCCGGCGGGCACTTTCACTTCAAGCTTTTTTGTCTGGGGCACAATACCTCTGCCATGGCATTTGGAACAGGCAGAGTTGTTGGTAACTCCGGCTCCATTACAAGCCGGACAAGTGCCTTCAGTTTCCAGGCTGAGCAACCGGCTGGTACCTTTGTAGGCTTCTTCCAGTGTTATCTCTAAAGGATATTCAACATCACGGCCTTTTTGAGGCCGGGCACGCCTGCTTTGACGGCCGAATAGTTCATCAAAGATTGAACCAATGTCTCCCTCGTCTGCGCTAAAACGTATGCCCCCGGAGCCTCCAAACCCGCTGAAACCAAAACCTTCAAATGGTGCTCCTGTGGCACCTGAATTTGTAAATTGGTCAGCATATTGCCATTGATCACCAAACTGGTCGTATTTTTTACGCTTCTTTGCATCACCAAGAACATCAAAAGCTTCGCTGATTTCTTTAAATTTTGCCTCGGCTTCTTTGTTGTTTGGATTTACATCCGGGTGGAATTTCCTGGCCAGCTTTCTAAAAGCCTGCTTAATTTCTTTATCAGAAGCCGTCCGTGGAACCCCAAGTGTTTTATAATAATCTTTCGCAGCCATTTTTCAATCAATTAATGAGTATAATAATTGAAATTATAAACCTGTAACAAAATTGTTGTCAAAGTTAGTATAACTCAATTCATAACCAATTGTTAAATATAATCCTGGCCCAATAAATCAAACCGGGTCATAATGCATTTTTAGAAAATATTTTGACGGCACTTGACACAGCCTTGCCAGGCTACATATAATTAAAACGTACTTGCCCCTCTATGATTAATGTTTTATCTGTTTTAATGTTCAAATCTCTTGCAAGATTGTATTCAATAATCTCTGGGAAATTTACTTAAAGATAAATAATGGCCAAATATATTTTTGTAACCGGTGGCGTTGTAAGTTCTGTTGGCAAAGGCATAACAGTAGCTTCTATGGGAAATATCTTAAAAAGCCGAGGCATAGAAGTATCTGTCCAGAAACTGGATCCTTATTTTAATGTTGATCCCGGCACTATGTCGCCCTATCAGCATGGCGAGGTATTTGTAACCAAAGACGGAGCTGAAACCGATCTTGATCTGGGTAATTATGAACGTTTTATAGATATTGAGCTCACCTCACTGTCCAACACTACTTCAGGCCAGATATATTCTTCGGTCATCTCTAAAGAGCGGCGTGGTGATTATCTGGGTGGAACAATACAGGTTGTTCCTCACGTTGTATGTGAAATAAAGCAATATTTTCACCAGCTGGCCGAAATTTCTCAGGCAGATGTTATATTAGTTGAAGTTGGTGGCACAGTGGGCGATATTGAAGGCCAACCATTTCTTGAAGCTATCCGTCAGATGCGAAAAGATGTAGGGCGTGATAATGTGTTATATATTCATGTCACCCTCCTGCCTTATATCAGCACAACCAAAGAACTTAAAACCAAGCCTACCCAGCACAGCGTTAATGAACTTCGCCGCATAGGTATCCAGCCGGATGTTATTATATGCCGCAGCGATTACCCTATATCAGACAGCATAAGAGACAAGCTTTCTCTCTTCTGTGATGTAGAACGTGAGGCTGTGATCCCGCTGCCTAATGTAGAAACAGTTTACGAGGTACCCCTCATTCTTGAAACAGAACACATGGGAGACCTGCTGGTTAAAAAGCTGGGCTTGAACGCACGGCAGTAGGACTTAAACAGCTGGAGGCAGATGGTTAAGCTTCTTAAAGATGTAGTTGAGCCGGTTAATATTGTACTTGTTGGCAAATATGTTGAGCTTGAGGATGCATATTATTCAGTTAGAGAATCCCTTTGCCATGCGGGTTTGCATAATTCGTGTTGTGTTAATATAAGCTGGGTTCAATCTGAAGACATAGAAAGAGACGGCCCGGATCATCATCTTTGCCATGCCCAGGGTATTATTGTACCCGGTGGCTTTGGCGTAAGAGGCATTGAGGGTATGGTTCGGGCAGCAAATTATGCCAGAGAAAATAAAATTCCCTATCTTGGCCTATGCCTGGGTATGCAAGTAATGGTAATAGAATTTGGCCGGTTCGTATTGAATGATCCAAAAGCAAACTCAGCCGAGTTTGACCCCGATACAATAAATCCGGTTATTGACCTTTTATTAGAGCAAAAGGGTGTCTCGTCAAAGGGAGGCACCATGCGCCGTGGCAATTATCCTTGCAAATTACTTCCTTCCAGCCTGGCAGCAGCAAGCTATAATGCTGACACAGTATATGAGCGGCACCGGCACCGTTATGAATTTAATAATAAATACAGAGATTGTTTTGAGCAGGCAGGAATGGTTTACAGCGGCCTGTCTCCAGATGGAGAACTGGTGGAAATCTGCGAGATAAAAGACCACCCGTGGATGGTTGGCACACAGTTCCATCCCGAGTTTCTTTCACGGCCAAACCGGCCTCATCCGCTTTTTTGCGGGTTCATAGCCAGGGCTAAAAAAGTGCTCAGAGAAGGAGCCCAGCCTACTCTGCCATTAAGCCAATAATGTACTTTTAGAGGGGAAGACAAGTGCGCATTTTCTTAGATACAGCCAATATTACTGAAATCCAGGCCGGAGTAAAAATGGGGATAGTCAGCGGAGTTACCACCAATCCCTCTTTAGTGGCCAAAGAAGGCTGCAAAAGCTACCGAGAACTGGTTAAAAACATTTGCTCGATAGTACCGGGTGATATCTCAGCCGAAGTAATAGAAGAAACAAAAGAAGGTATGTTAAACCAGGCGCGCCATATCTCGGGCTGGAGCTCTAATATAGTTATAAAAATACCTGTTACACCCGAAGGCCTTGAAGTTGCCTCTACCCTGAAACATGAAGGCATCAGAACTAATATGACTTTGTGCTTCTCAGTAAACCAGGCTATTCTGGCTGCTCTGGCTGGCGCCACTTATGTGAGCCCGTTTGTAGGCAGGCTTGATGATATTG
>PWTP01000115.1 GCA_003563865.1 Dehalococcoidia bacterium | reverse complement strand
TCACTTCCTTACCCTGAACTTCTCCTTTAGCTCCCTTGCCGGATATGGCTTTAAAGCCTTTGACAGCATAGGTTTTTTCAGCCGCTTCCACTACGGCTTTGGCAATAGGGTGCTCTGAGTGGGCTTCGACTGAAGCGGCGTATTTTACCAACTCATCAGTAGTTAATTCATCCACCAGGGGAATAACACCGGTAATCCCGAAACGCCCTTCGGTAAGTGTGCCGGTTTTGTCAAAGATAACGGCATTTACATTTCTGGCCCGCTCAAAGGCAGTACGGTTTCGGATAAGCAGACCATTTTTGGCTGCAATGCCGGTAGACACAGCCACTACTAAAGGAATAGCCAGCCCCAAAGCGTGAGGGCAGGCAATTACCATAACCGTCACCATTCGTTCTAAAGAAAAGTCAAGGCTCTGGTTGACTACCCCCAACCAGACTGAAAGGGTAACCAGGCCGGCGCCAATGGCTATTCCGGTGAGCCAGCGGGCAGCCCGGTCGGCCAGATTCTGGGTGCGGGATTTGCTCTTACGTGCAGCATCTACCAGTTCCATCATCCGGGCAAGATATGAGTCTTTACCAAGCCTGCCTACCTCAACTGTGATTGAAGCTTCTCCGTTTATTGAGCCGCCGATTACTTCATGGCCGGGTTTTTTCTCTACCGGTTTGGATTCTCCGGTCAGCATGGCTTCATTTATAGAGCTTGTGCCGCTGATTATTCTGCCATCGGTTGGTATCTTTTCACCGGGTTTGACAAGCACTCTGTCACCAATAACCAGTTCTTCTACAGGCACATCTGTTGTCTGGTTTTCTGATGTTATTTTATGAGCATCTGACGGCATCAGCCTGGCCAGTTCTTCAAGAGCGCGGGAAGCACCCATCAGCGACCGCATTTCTACCCAATGCCCCAACAGCATAATAACCACCAGCGTAGAAAGTTCCCAGAAGAGGAGCTTGCCTGCAAGGCCTAATACTACTGCCGTACTGTATACGTATGCTACGGTAATAGCCAGCCCGATAAGCACCATCATGCCGGGGTTACGTTCTTTTAGTTCCCGAACGAGGCCTGAAAGGAAGGGCCAGCCTCCGTAGAAATACACGAAGCTGGCAAAAGCCCAGAGTAAATATATATCACCGGTAAAGGTAAGAACGAAGCCAAAGAATTCCTGAACCATGGGTGAAAGGATTAGAACGGGAATGGTTACTGCGAGGGATATCCAAAAACGGCGCTGGAAATCGGCCGTTGAATGACCCCGGTGTTTGTCACCGTGGGGCTTCTTGCCGTGTTGCATTTGGCTACTGTGTGGAGCAGCCTGTCGGCCCGTGGTGTGATGGTTGTGTTCCATAAGAGCTTGCCATTATATATTGTATGTAGGCCTCCGTCAAAAACAATCTGCCTTGTAGCAGCGGAGTACAAAGGTTAACAAAATTTACCGGGTTATTTCGTATTGCTTCGGTTGATTATTTCTCGGGCAGCAACTACCCCGGAGGCCGAAGCCTGGACCAGTCCCCGGCTTATTCCGGCTCCATCTCCAACAGCAAACATATTTCTTGCTTCAGTCTCCAGGCCGGTACCAAGTTTGAGCCTGTGAGAATAGAACTTGACTTCTATGCCGTACAGCAAAGTATGGCCTGAATAAACACCCGGTGCCAGTTTATCCAATGTTTTGAGCATTTCAAGAATCCCGGTAAGATGCCGGTACGGTAATACGAAGCTTATATCCCCGGGTACAGCACTTTTCAAAGTAGGTTGCACCAGTCCACGCCTGATGCGTTCCCAGGTAGAACGCCTGCCTGAAAGCAGGTCGCCCAACCGCTGAACCAGTACACCACCGCTCAAAATGTTTGCAAGCCGGGCCAAATACTTACCATAGGCAATGGGTTCATGGAACGGCTCGGTGAAGTTGGTGCTCACCAGCAAAGCGAAATTGGTATTGACCGTTTTACGGTTGGTGTAACTTTGCCCGTTAACAGTAGTTACGGCATCTTTTCCTCCGGTTTTTTCCATAACCACCTCGCCGGCCGGACACATGCAAAAAGTCCTGATTTTGTCATCAAAGCTTTTTGACAAATACTCAAATTTACCCTCATAAAGAGTATCGGTAATTTTGCTCATCACAGAAACAGGAACTTCTACCCTGACCCCTACATCAACCGGATTATTCTCAATTGAAAGGCCAAGCTCTTTAGCCTGGCAAGACAGCCAATCAGCTCCCTCTCTACCTGGAGCCAGTATCAGAAAATCGCACTTAAATGTTTCTCCGTCAACTGTTTCAACCCCTTCCACCTGGCCGTTGTTAACAATAATACGGCTGACTTCCGTCTCAAGCTTTATTTCAACCCCGTTTTGGTAAAGCCTGTCTCGCATGGCAACAAGAACCGAGTGACAAAGCTCGGTACCCATGTGCCTGATAGGCACCGGCACTAATCGTAATTCAACCAGGGAGGCTTGAGCAGCTAATTGGTCTACTTCGTCTCCGGTACCGTAAAGCTTGTCATCTGCTCCGAATTTGATGTATAACCCATCAACATACTTGATTAACTCTTTGGCACCGTCATAACCCAGATATTCAGTAAGCCGGCCACCAACCTGGGGTGAAAGAGTTAGCTTGCCATCGCTATATGCACCGGACCCTCCCAGGCCGCTTACCAGGCTGGAACGCTCACTAATATCTTTCCCCTTTTCAATTAAGAGAACATCCAGGTGTTTTACACGGGATAGTTCCAGTGCGGCAAACATCCCGGCCGGCCCACCACCAATAATGAGAACTTTTTGTTTTTTTGTCATATCCCTCTTAATGAATTGTATTAAAGCATTTTACCTGCGTCAAGATTATGTAAGGGTTGCTTCTCTTTAGCCTTAATCGGCTTTGCGGGGTTTTTTAAAGAAGCAGAGTACCGGTAATATAACTGTTTTTAGCGTATGGAGTTATACCCTCCGGGAACACCTTCCCTGGAGAGCATAATTTGCCACAACTGGTTACTCCTGGCACGGAAGGAAGCAGCACATGAAAGCAGGTAGTAACTCCACATCCTGAAAAATTTATGGTCATAGTGATGCTCCAAATTGTGCCAGTTATCAACAAAATTCTGATACCATGCCATCAGGGTTTTGTCATAATTCGTACTTAGATTATGCCAATCTTCCATAACAAATAAGCCTTCAATGCTTGACCCGACCTGCTTGATTGAAGGTAACATTCCATTGGGGAAAATATACTTGTTAATCCAGGCATCTGTAGCATTTACAGACCGGTTACCACCGATAGTGTGCAGTAAAAACAGGCCGTATGTCTTCAAACAACGGTGCACTACTTCCATAAAGGTTTGGTAGTTTTTACAGCCAACATGTTCAAACATCCCCACTGAAACCACGCGATCAAACTGCTGGTTAAGATCCCGGTAGTCTTGCAACCTTATTTCAACCGGGAGTTCTCCACAAAGCTCTTTTCCAAATTCTGCCTGCTGTTTTGACACTGTTATTCCAACTACTTCTGCCTTATAATTTTCGGCTGCATATT
>PWTP01000036.1 GCA_003563865.1 Dehalococcoidia bacterium | reverse complement strand
GGTTTTTAGTACTTGTGAGGGAGATGTATGAATTTATTCTTAACCGGTTACCCGTTTCAATTGTGAAAACAGGCATTTCTTGCTTTATCTGACAACTGTTTAGCAATGATTCAGTTATTGTTATAAACAAACATATGGTTAGTCACACAGCTATTTTTGTGATATTATTAAGCTATGGCTGCACTAAAGGTATTAACAGAACCCAACCCTCTACTTAGAAAAAAGGCGGTTAGAGTGCCGTTTATTGATAAATCTACCCAAAAGTTAGCCGCTGATATGGTTGAAACCATGCAGGCTGAAGGTGGGGTTGGTCTGGCTGCCCCACAGATAGGAAAATCCCTCAGGATAATAGTTATTCAGATTCCAGAAGAGGAACCCTTTGCCGTGTTTAACCCCGAGATAGTTAAACGGGTTGGTGAAAGAGAAGTAACGGAAGCCTGTTTGAGCATCCCCGGTTACGAAGGGCTGGTTTCACGCTCAATTTCGGTAATAACCAAGGGGTTTGATTATAACGGCAAACCGTTAAGAATTAAGGCTGAAGGCCTGCTGGCTCAAGCCCTGGAACATGAAATTGACCACCTTGACGGCATCCTATACCCGGACCGCATAGAAGACAAGAACAAGTTTTTTGTTGTTGAGAATAGAGACGAGGAGAGCTTAATTACCTGTGACGGAAACTCCCCTTAAGCCCGCTAAAACCTTATTCCAGTGTGATTTTGATGGCACCATTACGGTTAACGACATCAGTTTTTTGATTCTTGACCGGTATGCCCGTGGAGACTGGCGCGGGATTCTGGAACTGTATAAAAAGGGTGATATTACGGTTGGTGAGTTTAACTCCCGCGCATTCAGCCTGGTAAATGAAGACCGGGAAACACTGACAGGTTACGTATTGGATAATTACCGGATACGCCCGGGTTTTAATGAACTGCTAAATTACTGTAAAGACAAAAACTACCGCTTTATTATAGTAAGTAACGGGCTTGATTTCTATATTAAGGCAATCATCAACGACCTCGGTTTGTCAAACCTGGAAACCCGTTCAGCCAAAGCCCGCTTCGGCCAAAACTGCATTGATGCTGTTTATGAAGGCCCTGACGGCAACGTGGTAGCAGACGGTTTTAAGGAAGCGTTTTCACGCCACTTCATCAACCAGGGTTACCGAATTATTTATGCTGGCAACGGTGCTTCAGATGCTCCAGCCGCCCGGCTGGCCCATCATGCATTTGCCACGGAGAGCCTGGTTAAACGGCTGGATGAAGTGAAAGCTCCATTTTTTCAGTTTGATAATCTGGGTGAGATTGTTACCAGGTTAAGAGAGCTTAACGGAAGCTAGCTTCTAGGACCGAATATCCGGCTGCCGATGCGTACCATATTAGCCCCTTCTTCAATGGCTATTTTGTAAGAATCGGTCATACCCATGGAAAGGTATTGCATTTTAATGCATGGCAGGTTTAAGCCTTTAACCGATTCAAACAGCTTCCTGGTAAGGCGAAAATAAGGGCGGTAGCCCTCGGCCTCATTTGCCAGCGGCCCCATGGTCATAAGCCCCTTTACCTGTATATGTTTATAATCCGGCAGCTGTTTAACAAAATCTATCAAATCATTAGGCATAACGCCGGCTTTCTGCTTCTCTTCTCCGCTGTTCACTTCAATAAGCACGGGCATTATCTTGCCCGCTTTTCCACATTCAAGGTCTAATATACTTGCCAGTTCAAGGCTGTCGAGCGTTTCTACCATATCAAACAGCTTTACCGCCCGTTTTACTTTGTTTCGTTGAAGATGGCCGATAAAATGCCACCGGGCACGGCTGCCAACTGCCGGCCAAACTGCTTCAGCCTCATTAACGTAATTCTGGCCGATTATTTTCACCCCGGCATCAACCGCCTCAAGTATTTCAGTTGCCGGGCGGGTTTTGGCAGCTGCTACCAATTCAACTCCTGGTGGCAGTTCCTCAAGCAGGGCTTTGACTCTGTCTGAAATATTCATGCCACTTTGCCACCGCATTCGGGGCAAAATTTCATGCCCTTGACAAGTGGAGTCTGGCAGGTTTTACATTTAAGTCTGGTCGTTCGGGGTTTTTTACCTTTGTTTAATAGTTTTTCCAGTTTACCGTTTTCTTCCATTTCAAGCAGATTTTCTTTGTTTAACAGTTTGCTTTTGAGCTCATCTTTAATATCATCATCAACCTCAAAAACCTCCCGGCAAACCGGGCATGCCATATATTGTTTGCTGGAATACTGAACGGTAGGAATCAAATAAACGGTTACTTTCCTTCGTTCCTGAAGCACGGTAAAAACCCTTTTCTCACCGCAATCGGGGCAGGTGTTTATCACATAACCAAGAGTATCATGGTAATCTTTGCTGCCAAAAAGTATTATTAACATATTAGTTTAACCAGCCCAAACATCCTGCAAGAATTAATTAGCAAGACGGTCGAATTTTTACTGCCCAATTATCACCACCTTAAATTATAACGTTCTGCCGGGTTTATATCCAAAAGCACCTGGGTTGTTAAATCAACGGGTGCTGGCTTTAATTTGACTCTTGTTGTGTTATTGGGCATCAACAAAATACTTTTATAGTGTTATAATATTTGCTACCGAAGGGGAAGTGCTGGAATTGGCAGACAGGCATGACTTAGGATCATGTGTCGCAAGGCGTCGGGGTTCGAGTCCCCGCTTCCCCACCAAAGGCACTTCCAAAGGGCACCCCAAAGATTTCCATCCTGGTACAGCCGGCAAAGAACCGGCTTTGTTCCATATCGATTTCTGAGTCGGCCAATGGTAGTTTAAGCAGGATTTATATATCTGTTTTTGTGGAATATGCAAGCATGCATCAAACAAATGGCGCGAATGATTTCCTTAAAAACTACTACGTATACAAGTAATCCCCGTCCTGGTTGGTGAAAATAAAAACCCGAGATCCTTTCTAAAGAAACAACTCGGGGTTACGATGAAATTATGAGGTTCCGTTGATTCGGGGTTCAATACCAGCGTTACTATTTCATATGGAATACCGGGTCAGCTGTATAGCAAGATGGCAATAAAGAGAGTGTTTGGTGTGGTTTTGATCGAATGACTTTATCTATGTTCAAGCAGTTCATTCACCTTCTTAATCAGGGCTCTTTTGTCAAAAGGTTTGGATATGTAAGGTAATTTGTGCTTCTTTAAGAACTTACGAGTACTTTTACCAGTAACAATTCTTTATGTCAACCTACCGAATTAAATCTTGATTGCTTGCCTGCAAACCTTCGAGTTAAAGGTATCTTATTCGAATGTAAAGCCTTTATCCTTAAAGAGCCTCAAGCACGCTTCAACGGCCTCGGAATCGTATAATACTCCCTTGTATTGTGATATTTGTTCCAGTGCTTTATCAATACCCATAGCCGGCCTGTAAGGCCGATGGGAAGACATGGCCTCAACCACATCAGCAACGGCCAGAATCCTGCCTTCCAGGATAATATCTTCTCCGGAAAGGCTATTGGGATAGCCTGAGCCATCCATTCTTTCGTGGTGTTGG
>PWTP01000127.1 GCA_003563865.1 Dehalococcoidia bacterium | reverse complement strand
TTTACGCCTCTACTTGCTACCGGTTTATTTAGACCAGCGGCACAGTAGTAAGCAGCCTGCGGGCTATATCGGGATAATCGGCAATAAAGCATAACTCTTCCTCGGCCTGTGGTTTGTGGGAGAGCACATTGGCATAGCGGACAAGCTCAAGAATCCGGTTGGCTTCCTCTTTGTTTTCAAAAGTTTTACCTACTCTGACTTTGCTCATAACATAGGTAAAGCCGGAAACCCCGCTGTATTCGCCGGCACAAATCTCCCGGCCGGTTTCTACGATGTCCCACTGGCGCCGGCCGAGCTCTTCGAAGCCATAAAGCTCGTAATTCTCGGGGTCCTTTAATACACCATCGGCGTGAATGCCCGATTCATGGGCAAAGGCATTGGCGCCAACGCCGGGCTGATTGATGGGAATAGGTACCCCGAAGGCATAACTGGTAAACTTTGAAATACGGTATGCAACTGACAGATCGACATTACCACCGAGCTGATACCTCTCACTAAATCCCTTGGATTTGGTTATAGCCAGTATGGTGGCTACCAGGTCTGCATTCCCGGCCCGCTCTCCTATGCCGTTAACGGTGGTGTTGATATAGGCATCCTGCCCGCCGTCAATTACACCTTTAGCGCCGGCAATAGAGTTGGCAACTGCCATGCCAAGGTCTCCATGGCAGTGAAGTTCAATGGGCAGCCCAATCCCTTCGGCCATTTTGCGCCCGGTTTCGTATATCGAAAACGGGTGGTCATAACCCAGGGTGTCGCAATAACGCAAGCGGGCAGCCCCATGTTCTCTGGCGGCATTGCCGAACTCAATCAGGTAATCCAGGTCTGTCCGTGAGGCATCTTCTGCATTAACCCCAACACTTTCGCAGCCTTTTTCCCAGGCGGCATCAACCGCCACAGTCATATCGTTGATGATATCCTGCCTGGTTTTGCGCCCCTGGAATTTACCGCTAATCATCTGGTCTGAAGTAGATATGGACAGATTCAGATGTTTGATTTTGGGCACCCGTTTAAAAGCCAGCTCCACATCGGGCACAATTGCCCTTATCCAGCCTTCCAGCCGCATTGGGCTGATAGCGCCGATTTCGGCCAGTTCCAGGTTGGCATTCAAATAGTTGGCTTCATGATGGGTAGTCGGAAAACCGAATTCCGACTGAAACACGCCCATTTCATTTAGAAGAAGGTTGATCATGGTTTTCTCAAGTTTAGACAAGCCCAGTTTAGCCGTCTGTACACCGTCACGGTTGGTTACATCAATAAGGTATATTTTTGGCATACGACTCTCCTTAATTTCAAATAACAAAAGGGGGGCTGACTTGCTTTTGGACAACAGCTGATTTTATCATATACTCTAACAGTAGTAAATAATATCTTGCCCTGATAGTAACCAAAATAAAGCAAAAGGCATGCCGGATACCCTGTTTTTGCATATGGTGGCCTTAAGCTGCTGTCAGGATGATATTATACTGTCAAAGCCAGGCCGGCTGATGGAGGTGGAATAAGTGACCAGGAAAAAAGTAGGTGTGGTTAATGTGACCGGTTATGCCGGCATGGAGCTTGCCCGGTTGCTTGCCGGGCATGACGGAGTTGAACTCGTATCGGTTACCGGGCGTTCGGTCGCCGGACAGAAGCTGGCCGATTGCCTGCCGTATTTGGAAGGGCTTGATCTAACTATTACGGCAGAACCGGGCAATGTCGACCTGGCCTTTTTGGCCCTGCCTCACTCTGAAAGCGCGTGTGAGGCTGCCCGTTTGTTGAAAGAAGGAGTGAAGGTGGTTGACATTAGTGCCGATTTCCGCCTTAAAAATGCAGCTCTTTACCCTGAATGGTATGGCTTTACGCACCCATTTCCGGATTTGCTGCAAAGCGCCGTGTATGGCTTGCCGGAGTTGTACCGCGGGCAAATCAGGCCGGCTGAACTGGTGGCTAATCCGGGGTGTTATCCTGCCGCGGCCATTCTGGCGCTTGCTCCGGTGTTAAAAGAAGGTATTATTGCTGGCAGCATTGTAATTGATGCCAAATCGGGATTATCCGGAGCCGGCCGGAGCCTCAGCCTTAAAAGCCATTATTGTGAAGCCAATGAAAATGTAACCGCTTATGCCCTGGAAGGGCACCGCCACCTGCCCGAAATTATACAGGAATTTGCCCTGGCAGCTTCAACTGAGGCGCCGGAAGTAACTTTTGTGCCTCATCTGGTGCCGGCTACCCGTGGCATACTGGCTTCCTGTTATGCCCGGGTCAAAAAAGAAATTTCGCCGGTCGGCCTGAAAGAGCTTTATAACAGTTATTACCGCAGTGAACCGTTTATCAGAGTGGTGGATGAAGCCCCGCACACCAAACGGGCTGCCGGTACAAACCTTTGCCTTATTTATCCGGTAATAGACAAGCGCAGCGGCTGCCTGGTGGTGATAAGCGCCATTGATAACCTGGTAAAAGGAGCAGCCGGCCAGGCTGTCCAAAATATGAACCTGATGTTTGGCTTTGAGGAAACAGCCGGTTTGAAAGCTATCGCTGCCTACCCTTAATCTTTGCATGAATTTGCATGAAATTAAAGATTACCGATAATCGCAAACAACTTCCCCGCGGGAAAATCAGGACGGGCACCTGGCACTACTTGAAAATAACCCTGCTGGTATTCGGCATAGCAGGGTTGTGGCAGAGCTTGCACAGCCTTATATTGCCTTTGAGGGTGCTTGATTTCGTGCCTGAAGCCCAAAAAAACACCTATCTGGGCCTGCTGACCTTCAGCGGCTTGATAGTTGCCATGCTGGTTCAGCCGATTGCCGGAGCAATATCCGACCGTTCAACTTATAAATGGGGGCGGCGGCGTCCTTTCATCCTGGTGGGGGTACTGGGCATAGCTTTGTTGCTACCCATCATTGGAGTGGCAACTTCGTTTACTGTCCTTTTTCTGGGCTATTGCCTGTTGCAAGCCTCAAGCAATATTGCTCAAGGGCCATATCAGGCTTTTATTCCTGAAACCGTTCCCAGTCGTGGCCGGGGGCAGGCATCCGGAATCAAGAGCCTGCTTGAAATAGCCGGCGGGGCAGCCCTTCTGCTGCCTATATCGAGGTTAATGGATAACTATTTAAAAAGCGGCGAAAGCAACTGGTTGTTTATTTCGCTGCTTATATTGGGTTGTATCACCCTTTTGTTAATGATTTATACCGTAGTGTCGGTTAAAGAACAGCGCTCTGAAAAGCCTTTGATATCTGAAGTTATGCCTGCCTGGCTTAACACTTTCCGTATAGATTTAAAATCAAACCGTCCGTTCATGTGGTTTCTTGTTTCCCGGATGGTGGTTTTTATGGGGCTGGCTACCGTACAGCAGTTTGCCCTGTACTTCTTTCGTGATGTGGTAGGGGTAACAGATCCGGCAGCAGCAACTACCCGTTTCCTGATCATCTCAATTGTCTTTATGCTGGCAACGGTGTTGCCGGCAGGCTATATGTCTGACCGTATTGGGCGTAAACCCATTGCCGTTACATCGGCTTTCATGGGCGCAGCGGGCATCCTGCTCATTCTGATAAACCAGAGCGTTTCGATGTTGATGGTGGGTGCATCTATCATCGGGGCTTCCCTGGGGGCTTTTATTTCCACCAACTGGGCACTGGCAACTGATCTGGTAGCCAAAGGCGAAGAAGCCAAATATCTGGGTATTGCCAATATGGCTACCGCCGGTGGGGCTGCTCTGGCAAGGCTCATCGGTCCGGTGATCGATTTCTTTAATCAGCTGGAGCCCAATGCCGGTTACTACGTAATGCTGCTGGCCTGCATGATATATTTTATTGCCGGTGGGTTGATACTGCTTAAAGTAAAAACTACCGGAGGCCCAATAAGAACTGCTGCTTAGGTTGCCGGTGGCAGGATAGCTCTCGGGGCGGCCGGCATCAGGAAGTTGCCGGCTATAGCTTTTATAATGTTTCAAGGGTTTGCTTAAGCGGTTGAGACAATAGTAAAATTAAGTTTAACCCTTTTCAAGCATTCGGAGGAAAAAAACCATGAGCTTCCTGAAATCGACTGACCCGGCTATTTATCATGCCGTAAACAGTGAATACCAGCGGCAACGCTCAACTATAAATTTGATTGCTTCTGAAAACTATTCGAGCGCAGCTGTTTTAGAAGCCCAGGGCTCACCGCTTACCAATAAATATGCCGAAGGCTATCCGGGCAGGCGGTATTACGGTGGATGCGAAAATGTTGATGCTATCGAAACAATTGCCATCGAACGCGGCAAAGAGCTTTTCAGGTCGGAACATATCAATGTCCAGCCTCATTCAGGTGCCCAGGCCAATATGGCAGCCTATTTTTCTCTGTTAAAGTACGGTGACCGGGTTATGGGTATGGCGTTATCGCATGGAGGGCACCTGACTCATGGAGCCGGGTTTAACTTTTCAGGGAAATTCTACGAGTTTATCCACTATGGCTTAAACCCCCGGACCGAGCGTATTGATTATGTTGAGCTGGAAAGGATGGCCAGAGAATTCCAGCCGGTGTTGATAGTTACCGGTTCAAGCGCCTACCCGCGCCTGATAGATTTTGAACGCTTTCGTTTTATTGCCGACAGCGTTAACGCAAAACTGGTGGTAGACATAGCCCATATTGCCGGCCTGGTAGCTGCCGGTGTGCATCCATCGCCGGTTCCCTATGCCGACATTGTTACCTCCACTACCCACAAAACCTTAAGAGGCCCCCGCGGCGGTTTTGTTTTGTGCCGCAAAGAGCTGGCCAGAAAGGTAGACAGCGCTGTTTTCCCCATGATACAGGGTGGCCCGCTGGTGCATGTAATAACTGCCAAGGCGGTGTGTTTTAAAGAAGCGCTGGAGCCTTCGTTTGTAGAGTATCAGGAAAAAGTGGTGGCCAATGCCGCATTGCTGGCCGATGAACTAAAAGCACATGGTTTACGCATTATATCAGGAGGTACCGACAACCATCTCATACTGGTAGACTTAAATGAAACTGGTGTTACCGGCAGGCAGGCAGAGGATGCTTTGGGAAGCTCGGGCATTGTAATTAACCGTAATGCAGTGCCGTTTGATACAACTCACCCGCCGAGTATTGCCGGTGGTATACGGCTGGGAACACCTGCAATTACCAGCCGTGGCTTTGGGGAAGGAGAAGTAAAAGAAATAGCCCGGCTGATTGCAGCAGTTATTTTTAATATTAATGATGATGAAATTAAACAGGAGGCCAGAGAAATCGTCGGGCAGATGTGCCCACGTTTTCCTGTGCCCGGTATAGATTAGGCAAGGAGGCTATTAAAACTTTGATAAACGAAATTAAAGTATTTTCCGGAACCGCACACCCGGAACTCTCACGCGAGGTAACTGAATACCTGCACATTCCACTCGGAAAATCAGAAGTGTTTGATTTTTCCAACGGTAATACTTTTGCCAGGATTCTTGAGAATGTCCGCCAGCGTGATGTATTTGTTATCCAGCCTTTTTGCAACCCGGTAAACCATAATATAATGGAATTCCTTATTATGCTGGATGCTTTCAAGCGCTCAAGTGCCGGCCGCATTACGGCGGTAGTGCCTTATTATGCCTACGGGCGCACCGACAAAAAAGATCAGCCCCGGGTGCCAATCACTGCCCGGCTTCTGGCGGATTTGCTTTCGGTAGCCGGAGCCAACCGCATACTGGCAGTTGACCTGCATGCAGCCCAGATTCAGGGTTTTTTCAACATACCTGTCGACGAGCTTACCGCTTTAAACCTGCTGGGCAATTACTTTAAAAAGAAAAACCTGCCGAACCCGGTGGTTGTAGCTACCGACATCGGTATAACCAAGCGTGCCAGGGATCTGGCCGCTATTTTAAATGCTCCGCTGGCTATTATGGAGAAACGGCGGGTCGGCAATGCCGACCGCACCGAAACACTGAATGTAATTGGTGAAGTGGAAGGTAAAACGGCCATAACGGTTGATGATGAAATTGATACCGGTGGTTCACTGGTAAATACGGTAAATACGCTGGCTGGATGCGGCACCAGGGAGGTTTACTCATGCTGTACCCACCCGGTTTTCTCAGGGTCTTGCCTTGAACGCATAGGGGGGTCACCGGTCAAAGAAGTAGTGGTAACCAACACTATACCATTAAAGACCGAGCCAACAGGTAAAATAACCGTGCTTTCAATTGCTCCCCTGCTGGGAGAAGCCATTCACCGTATCCATACCGGCAAATCAGTTGGAGCTTTGTTTGAACAACAATACTAAATTGGTAACCGTCTACCGTGCTGTGGGTGAAATTGAAGCACTGGCAATAAAGGCCATGCTTGAAAGTTTTGGCATACCTTCTATGCTAAAGTCCCATGCATCCAGTTCGGTGCATGTTTTTACGGTTGATGGATTGGGTGAGGTTCAGGTAATGGTGAACCAGGGTGATTATGAAGAAGCCATGCAGTTAATAAATAGCAGGAATGAAGATGTTTAAATTATTTGGATTGGGTAACAGTAACGAAAAAGAAATTAAAAAAATGAAACCGCTGGTAGAAGCAATCAACCGGCTGGAGCCGGAATTTGAGGCTTTAACCGATGAGGAGCTGAAAGCAAAGACCTCTGAATTCAAGCTCAGGCTTAGAGAGGGCGCCGAACTCGAGGATTTGTTGCCTGAAGCGTTTGCTGCCGTGCGGGAAGCGTCCAGGCGCAGGCTCGGGCTCAGGCATTATGATGTCCAGTTAATGGGTGGTATTGTGCTTCACCAGGGAAAGATTGCCGAAATGCGAACCGGTGAAGGTAAAACACTGGTAGCCACCCTGCCGCTTTATTTGAATGCGCTGGCCGGTAAAGGCTGTCACCTGGTAACCGTTAACGACTATCTTGCCCGTCGTGATGCTTACTGGATGGGGCCGGTTTACCATGCCCTCGGGCTTAAAGTGGCCAGTATCTATCCCATGCAGACTCCGGATGAAATGCAGCCGGCCCGGTTGTATGACCCTGAATTTGACAGCCAGAAAGAAGGCGATCCGTGGCGCCATTTCAGGCCGGTAGCCCGCAAGGAGGCCTACCAGGCTGATGTTACCTATGGCACCACTGCCGAGTTTGGCTTTGATTACTTAAGAGATAACATGGTAATGAGCCTGGAACAGTGTGTTCAGCGTGAGCTTCACTATGCGGTAATTGACGAGGTCGACAGCCTGTTGATAGACGAAGCCAGGACGCCACTCATTATAAGTGCTCCTGATACCGAAGCAGCCAAAAGATATGAGTATTTCTCAAGGCTGGTAAAGCGCTTGAGGCCGGGAGACCATTATGACTGCAAAGAAAAAGAACGCCTGGTGGAACTCACCGATGAAGGTTTTTCGAGTGTAGAAAAAATGCTCGAACAGGAGGGCATGCTTAATGATTTGAGCTTGTATGACCCCGAGAATGCCGACCTGATGCGTCACCTGAGAAATGCACTGCAGGCCAAAGAGTTTTATAAAAGAGACAAGGAATATATGCTCAAAGACGGAGAGGTGATCATTGTCGACCCGTTTACCGGCCGTCTGATGCTTGGCCGGCGTTATTCGGAAGGGTTGCACCAGGCTATTGAGGCCAAAGAAGGCGTAAAAGTGCGCGAAGAAAGCCGTACTTTTGCCACTATAACCATCCAGAACTATTTCCGCATGTATGAAAAGATCAGCGGCATGACCGGCACCGCCGCTACAGAAGAAGAAGAATTTGCCCGTATATACAAACTGGAAGTAGTAGTTATACCTACCAACAAGCCCATGATACGTGAGGATCTTGGAGACCGGGTTTATAAGGATGAAGGAACCAAGTATAAGGCGCTGGCAAACGAGGTTAAAGCGATAAACGCAACCGGCCAACCACTGTTGATCGGCACTACTTCTATTGAAAAGTCAGAATATGTAAGTGAAATGTTAAAGCGCAAAGGTGTGGCTCACAATATATTAAATGCCCGCCAGCATGAGCGTGAGGCCGAGGTGATAGCCCGGGCCGGTGAACCGGGGGCAGTAACTCTGGCCACCAACATGGCCGGCCGTGGTGTTGATATCATTCTTGGAGGCAAAGCGCCCGAAGATGGTGATAAGAAGGCGCTTGAAAAATGGCAGGCAAAACACCGGAAAGTGGTTGAGATGGGCGGTTTATATGTTCTTGGAACCGAACGTCACGAAGCAAGGCTTATCGATAACCAGCTAAGGGGCCGAGCCGGCCGCCAGGGAGACCCGGGCAGGTCTCGCTTCTTTGTTTCGCTGGATGATGATATTATGCGCCGTTTTGGCTCTGAACGCATCAAATCCGTCATGGACTGGGCAGGCATGGACGAATCGAGCCCGATTGAAAATAAAATGGTGTCCCGTTCAATTGCCGATGCCCAGAAACGGGTGGAAGGTTTTCATTTTGATGTACGCAAGCAGCTGGTGGATTTTGACGATGTTGTTAACAAACAAAGAGAGATTGTTTATGCAGAACGGCACAAAATATTAAGCGGGGCTGACCTTAAAACCAACATCCTGGACATGGTAAACCGGGAGCTTAAAGATATTGTGGCCGAATATACCACCAACCCCTATGAACCGGATTACGAAGGCATGATAAGTGTGGTAAAAACCGTTATGCCCCTGCCAGCAGAGATAAATGCAGGCTACTTCAGTCAGATGGAGCCTAAAGAGGCAGAAGAGGAGCTTATCAAACTGGCCCGCGAGCTGTATGATAAGAGGGAGCGGGAATTTGGGGAAGACAAGATGCGTTTGCTTGAGCGAATCCTGCTTTTAAAAACCATTGACAACCTGTGGGTTGAACACCTGACCAACATGGAAGACACACGCCTTCAGGCCGGTTGGCAAACCCTGCGTCAGACCAAGGCAACCGATGCCTATAAGAGAGAGGGCTTCCAGGCTTTCCAGACATTGCTTGATACTATCCGCCAGGAAGTCAGCCGTGGCATATTCCGCATGGCTATCGTCAAACAGGGAGAGCGGCCGGTTAAGCCGCCTGCCGGACTAAGGGCTACCGGCCCGGGCATGCTGCCCGGCGGGCAACCGGGAACTTCCCGCGGTTCAGGGGTGGCGGTTGCAACCAGGGGAAAGAAGGTAGGCCGTAACCAGCCCTGCCCATGCGGCAGTGGTAAAAAATACAAGCATTGTTGTGGCGGGTAAGCGGAGTCATTTATGGGGCCTTTTGTGCTCAGCACTCATCAAGCGGTAATCAGCCGGTTTCAAGCTTCGGTTAACTCCGGCCAGCACTGGTATCTGGCCCTTCTTGAGGCCATGCGGGATTACCCTGAGAATGAGTACCTGATTGGCGGGGAAGCGCTTGACTGGAAGGGGCTTGCTGCAAGTATTCTAAGAACAGCCGGAGATATACTCCCTCAAGCTGAAGCAACTTGTTTTATAGAAGGCGGTAAACCCCCGTTGCATATCAATTCGGCCGAGGCCAGGCAATTAATCGGTGAGAGCAAATACAATATGTATTTAAATTATCTTTACGGGGTCACGGTCGAGGCCGCTCTGCTGAAAGCCGTAACTGCTGAAGTGGTTAAGGAGCGGTTCAGCCTTGGTTTAAGCCGCCTGAAAGATGCCGGTGGTGAAGCTATTGTGCGCGTATACGGGGCTGAAAAACTTATACTTCGCAGCCAATATGTGCAACAGGCACAAGCTCATGCTATCGGTACACCGGGTTTTGATGCCGGGTTTACTTACTGGCTGTTTAAATACCGGTTGAAGCAGCACGATAAAGAAAAGGTGGCATCAGACACCAAAAAAGCCCTTGGCTGGTTGAAAAATAACCCGCGTTCCTTTCCACGGTTGTTTTAGAGAGGCAAAGAATCTTTTACGAATAGAGGCAGGACCATGGTTGCCCGCCCGCCCCCGAGATCGCCGCGTCAGGCTATGCCTTCCTCGCGATGACGCCATCCTTCCATTGTCATCCTTGAGGCAGGTGGCAGCCTGCCGAAGGATCTTTTACGGATGGTGTTATGACCATTAATGCGTTAACGTTTGGAGGGGCATATTTCTTAAAAGGTTCTTCACTTCCGTTCTGAATGACACTTGTTTTTCTTTTTCTATGTCATCCTAGAGGAGGGCGAATGCCCGACGAAGGATCTTCCTCGGATAGCACTAGGACCATGGTTGCCCGCCCATCCCCCGAGATCGCCGCGTCAGGCTATGCCTTCCTCGCGATGACCTCATCCTTCCACTGTCATCGAGGGGCCGTTCATTAACTGTGTCATCCTAGAGGAGGGCGAATGCCCGACGAAGGATCTTCCCCGTAATAGTGCCTCGCTTCAATTGTTTTTTGACATGCTATGAGATGGGTGATATTATGGTTTTTACAAGTAACCCGGTAAATATTTACCGGGAGATGCCGTTTGGTAACAGAAGAGGTGATTTAAGAGTTGCCGGTTGAAGCCCTTTACTGGGGCGCCCTAGTCCTTTGTATTATAATATCAGCCTTCTTTTCAAGCTCAGAGACCGCCTTTGTCGGCGTTGAGCGCTACCGCATTCAACACCTGGTTGAATCAGGTGCTAAAGGCGCAGACAGGGTATCCAAAATGCTGGAGCGCCCTGAACGCTTTTTATCCACCATATTGCTTGGGAACAATCTGGTAAATACAGCAGCAGCCGCTATCGGTACCGTGCTGGCCGTTTCTTACTGGGGCGAGGAATGGGGGCTGGTACTGGCTACCGTCATGGTTACCATTCTGTTGCTTATTTTTGCTGAAACCACGCCGAAAACCTTTGCCAGTATTCATTCGGAAAAACTGGCTCTGGCGGTTGTCAGGCCTATCGAGGCCCTTTCATGGCTGTTTACCCCCATAGTAACCCTGCTCAGTTTTATAGCCGCCGGAATAACCAAAATAGTTGGTGGAGACCCGGCTCAAAGGCTGCTTGCCAGCCCGGAAGAGATAAGAGCTATGATTAATGTAGGCTCAAAAGAAGGTTCGGTAGAAAAATCTGAAGCCGAACTCCTGCACGCTGTGTTTGAGTTCGGAGATAACCCGGTCAGTGATGTAATGGTACCCCGGACTGAAGTGGTGGCGGTGGAAAAAGGCACCAGTCTCGGCCACTTTTTCAAGGTTTATATCGAGTTTCCCATCTCACGCTTTCCGGTTTTTGATGAAAACCTGGATAACATTATCGGCATCCTTTCCATTAAAGATGTTTTAATGTACCTGGCCAAAAACAACGCAAATCTGGATAGCCCGGTAGACGACCTGATGCGGCCGGCCTACTTCACACCCGAATCAAAGAAAGTCAGTGAACTGTTTACTGAAATGCGGGATAACAACTTCCGTATGTGTGTGGTTATAGATGAATATGGCGGTACGGCCGGCATTGTTTCACTCAGCCGCTTGATGGAAGAAATCGTTGGCCCGGTGGGTGATGAACTGGCAGCGGCTGAAAAAGAATATGAAACCATTAACGAATATACCTTTCAGATTGATGGCGGCATGCGCATTGAAGAAGCCAACGAAGAACTCGGCCTAAACCTGCCTGAAGGTGATTACGAAACCGTGGCCGGCTTTATTTTAAGCTTTCTGGGCAAATTCCCGCGGCAGGGGCAGGTGATACGTTATAACGGCCTTAAAATTGTGGTTACCAGGATGAAAGGCAAAAAAATTGAAGAGGTACTGGTAACCCAGGAAGCCAAGCAGCAGGATGCAGCGGCTACGGCTTAGGTTTAGCCGGGGAGCTGAACTCAAGTACATTTCACACCTGGATATCATCCGGTTGTGGCACCGGGCTTTTAACCGAGCCGGCATAGAACTGGCCTATTCGGAAGGTTTTAACCCCCGTCCCCGCATATACCTGGCATCACCGCTTTCGCTGGGTGTAACCGCCGGCTCTGAGCTTATGGACATAGTTATTGCCGGGCAAATCACCCCCCATTCACTGCTTGAGATGGTTAACCGCCAGTTACCGCCGGGCGTTAAAATCCTGCAAGTTATGCCGGTTGCGCTGAATTCACCCTCTCTCCAGGCACAGGTGCGGCGGGCCGAATATAAGGTTGAGGTTGAGAAAGTAATAAAACAGCAGGAGCTGGAAGAAGCCATTAGCAAGCTGCTGGAGAAAGACCACTTGCCGTGGTATCACGAGCGGCAGGGCGCCCGGCGTGAATATGATTTGCGTAAACTTATATCTAACCTGTGGCTTTCGGTTTCAAACCCTTACTCATTTATAATAGGTATGGAATTACAGTGTGACAGCAGCGGCACTGGCCGGCCGGAACAGGTGGTAAAGGCGCTTGGCTTGCCGGAGCCGGTTTCAGTGCACCGCTCACGTTTGATATTTGAAGCAGCTTAAAGGAGTAGCATTAATGGCCCGCATTATAATGGTAAGGCATGGAGAAACCGAATGGAACCGCCAGATGCGCGTGCAGGGCGGCCGGAGCGACATTCCTTTGAATGATGCAGGCCGTTCCCAGGCAGAGAATGCCCGTAATGCCTTAAAAAATAAAGAGCTATCGGCCGTTTACTCAAGTCCCATGTTGCGGGCGCTTGAAACGGCCCGCATTATCAGCACCCCGCATAAGCTGGAAATAGCCACCCTGCCGGAATTATCTGAGTTAGACGCGGGTGATTATGAGGGAATTCCCATTGCCCAGCTGGGCAGGCGTTTCAGCCAGATTATCACCGAAATGGGCAAAGGCGATGAATTGCCCCGTACTCCCGGGGGAGAATCTTTAACTGAAGTACAGGCAAGGGCATGGCAGGCCATTAACACCATTGCAACCCGGCACTCGGGTGAAACGGTACTGGTGGTAACCCATTACTTTATTATACTTGCTGTTATATGCAAGGTGCTCGAGCTACCGCTTGTAAACATCAGCCGGTTCTATATGTCTAACGGCAGCATCAGCTCCA
Source organism: Dehalococcoidia bacterium (assembly GCA_003563865.1). Taxonomy (GTDB): domain Bacteria; phylum Chloroflexota; class Dehalococcoidia; order Dehalococcoidales; family CSSed11-197; genus CSSed11-197. The sequence goes on along the minus strand of PWTP01000127.1, from coordinate 432 downwards.
TCAACATGAATGGCTCGGTTCCCAGGCTCGAGATATTTAACAACCCGCCACCGGCTGCAACTGTCTGAGCTCCCCTTTTTTTGCTGTCATTCTTGAGCCGAAGGCGAAGAATCTTACCACCCGAACCGTCATCGCGAGGAAGGCTGAAAGCCTGACGCGGCGATCCCACCACCCGAACTGTCATCGCGAGGAGGCCGTCAGGCCGACGCGGCGATCTCGGGGACGGGCGGGTGACCATTGGTCCTACCACTATCCGGGGAAGATCCTTCGTCGGGCATTCGCCCTCCTCAAGGATGACACCCCTCTCTGTCACCCTGAACGAAGTGAAGGGTCTTTTAAGAAATATACCCCTCCAAACGTTAACATATTAATGGTCATAACACCATCCGCAAAAGATCCTTCAATACTGTTGCATCGACGTGCACCATAGTT
>PWTP01000184.1 GCA_003563865.1 Dehalococcoidia bacterium | reverse complement strand
GCATATACAAAGATCAATGAATCAGATACAATATTGTGATCACCTACATCCGTATTATTTATATCAAATATAAAACTATCAATTTCGATATCACCATCACCTTGTGGTTCAAATATTATCATTGTTTTATCAGGAAACGAATTATAACACCCAAAACCTGCATGACGCAAAACATGCTTCAGTCTATCTACAGATACCCTCAAATTCTGCTGCACTTCCATCCGGGCCTCTTCAGCAGCTGATATCCTGCTGTGGGAAAGAAAAGCAGTTACCAGTCCCCCCATGATTAGCGACATGACTGCCATAACTATCAAAAGCTCAATCAAGGTCAGTCCATTATGCTTACTATATATATTATCCATTATTTTCATGCGGTCCATCTAATAATATCCTTCCAGCTGAATTTACAAATACACTATAATTTCTGCTGTTATTGCCAATTTTTATGTGGCTGTTACTCGCCGTTCCAAGTGATCCAAAGGTAATACTACCAGTAGTCAACTCACCCATATCTTTACAGTGCAAACCAATATTATCACGAAAATTGTAATGAACAAGAACGTCATCTGAATCATTCACCATTTCAACCCTGTACCACTCCGGGTCCAGTACCACCTTTACACTCTCATTCCTCTTAACCGCCTCCATCCGGGCCTCTTGCAGGGTGGATTTGAGGTTGTTGGCTTCTGCTCGCAGGCGGTAACCGTCGGTATTCATATAAACCAAACCTGTACCAGCAAGTATGGCCATGATTGCCAGGACTAGCAACAGTTCAACCAGGCTCAAGCCTGTGGACCCCTGGCCCAGAGTTTTTTTCCGGTCCGAATTCATGATTTCCTGATACCAATTTAGCTTAGGCAAGGCAATATAATTCTGAGAGTAATTTTAATCCGCCTTGTTATTTTTTTTGCAAGAAAAAGACCAGCTATTCTTTGCAAACAAAAGGGCACAGATGATGGTTGATGATACGGAGAGTGCCTGCGTCGACTTGAACATGAACCTGAAAGGTGCTTGAAGTATTTTTACTTCTCGGGTAAGTTTTTGAGGACAAGCACCCTGGTTGAATTCCCTGTTTTAGAGGGCCTGATTCGCTGATCAGTAACCCTTCAGGGGGGAGATATGCCGATTTACCTGTCTGCCAGGCGGGTAATGCCTTGCTGGGGATATTTATTCTTCAAAACCGTGTGTGCGGAGCATCTGCCTGCCCGCTAAAATTCCGCAGGACAGCAAAGCGCATTTTAGTCGGGTGCGAAGCCTGAAGGCTTCCCGTGCCTAAGAAGATTTTTTGGCACGGGCAACTTCGTTGCTCACCCCGGTGAAACCCGCTACGCGGAGACAAAAGTCTGTTTCACGGGGCGAGCGGGCGGCTCTGCCGCTCACGGCTGGGGAGTACGCCTCAGGCCTATTCCCGGTGGCGATTGCTGGCACCCCTTGAATGGTTACCAAGCCCATTCAGACCGGAAAATTTTGAGCTCGACAATCCATTGGTTCACGAAATCAGCACCTCTGGCATTGCAATCAGCACTGAATAGCTTCCCAGGGGACACTTTAAAAAATGAATGGCCTTGCGCTATCAATAAAACACCTGAGGAACACCAAATTATGCCCCATGATGCTGTTGTCCAACTCAAAAGTGTTGCAACCGACCTGCTCAGGTCCGGAATATTGCCTCAAGAAAGCTATCTGGCCGGGGGAACTGCTGTCTACTTTTACCTGCATCACCGTGTTTCCATAGATCTTGATTTTTTCTCGGAAGTTAATTTTAACCCTGAAAAACTGCTGTTTTATTTACAACAGCAGTTCGAACAGGTATCTCTGGAAGTGATGGAGGACTCTTCGCTCATAGCATATCTGACCAAGAATAAAATCAAATTTTCCATGTTTCACCTGCCTTATCCCCTTATTCAGGAGGTAAACCATTTCAGCCTTGCCCCTGGAGTTGAATGTCCTGTTGCTTCACTTGAAGACATTGCCGCCATGAAAAGCCTGGCCATAGCCCAGCGAGGAAGCGCCAAAGACTTTTTTGATCTGTATTCCATAATCAACTGTAAAAATTTTCAATTTGATGATATTTTCAAACTGGTAAAACTTAAATATAACATTGATGACAACTATATATATCACCTGAAGACTTCTTTTGTTTATTTTGACGACGCTGAAGCTGAAGTCATGTCAATTATCACCCTTGACAAGAAACATCATTCTCAAAACATGAATGCCCAACTCTGGGATGAAATAAAAACGTTTTTTAGAGGATATATAAGATGAGAGATGAACTGTTCTGGGATTGCCATGACCCGACTCCTGAAATGGAAATCCAGCGAGCTATCAATTTTGGTGGTTTTGAATATATTGACTACGTTCAAGAAAAATATGGCATGGACAGGTTCAGGCAAACCCTGATAAACAATCGTAATCTCAGTCGAAAAGCGGTAAACTACTGGTGCATGGTGCTAGGTATAGACCGCAATCAAACACGCTCATATCAGACAGAGAACATCTGGTTGCCTGTAAGATGAGCTCCTCCATATTGAGTAATGAGGCAAAGGGAAAGTAGACAGTGGTTAGCAGTGGGCAAAGGGATTAACCTCTTACTTGCTTTTTCCGTACAGGATACAGGTAACCATTCAGGGGGTCCCTCGGCGTTGCTTACTGGCACAAGGCCAGGGGACTGTCCCCCGCTATGTAATAATTATGCAGCTTCACAAAATTTCGCGTCGGTACTTTGTGTATTTGTGCAGTAAAAGTGTCGCGGGGACTGTCCCCCTGGCCGGTACCTGCCCCCCTGAATGGTTACTTTGTCTCTATGCGTTTATCCAAGGCCAGGATGCAGGCAAAAATCGTATAGCAAGGAAAGTTATCAAGGAATGTGAAGTTGTTGTTAGCACCCAGATAATTAATGAGATATGTGTCAATCTGACAAGATAAGAACTGCTACCTGAGAATGCTATTCGTGATCTAATTCTCTCTATTTATAGAAAATACAGGGTATACGATCTCTCGCAAAGCATACTTGTAAAAGCGTCTAAAATACGTGAAAATTATAGATTTTGTATCTGTTTTGTTAGAAAATTGCTTGCAAATAATCAACCCGTTTAAATAAGTATTAGTGACTTACATTTTGCATCAAGCGCAAAGTGTAAAATAAAGAGGTGTGCAAATGCGGCAGGGAATACAATCCGCTATTTCTTGTATACGGCCTCTTCTCCTCAAACGATCCCGCCAAAGGCTCAAAGGCAAACTGAACGTATGTTTGGGCCAAGGCATAGAAAATTATTGCCTCTCGCCCGCTTCGAAGACTTGCTAGAGGCACCGAGCTTGGGAGAAGAGAGAAGTCATTTTTTCATTGCCCTGAGCCGGGGCAATGAAAAAGGTTCTCCGCCCCAGGCGGGGAGTTCGTTATTCATAGCCACCGACTCGGTGGATAAGAATACTGATACCTCTTCCTCCTGCTCTTCTCTCTGCGGGCTCTGCGGCTCAAGGCCTTCTTAGGCCGGGCGTGAGATATTCTTTTCTTTACATGCAAGTACGCTTAAACCGGAAGAAGCAAT
>PWTP01000110.1 GCA_003563865.1 Dehalococcoidia bacterium | reverse complement strand
TTTATATAATCATAAGCAGATTGACTGTCATGCGGTTCAATGACCGGGATTTTAGCCAGCCTGGCATAGTGACGGTTGTCCTGCTCGTTTTGAGAACTATGCATTCCCGGGTCGTCAGCGCTTATTATTACAAAGCCGCCTTTTATTCCGGTAATAGAGGCAGAAATTAATGGGTCTGCTGCTACATTGAGGCCGACATGTTTCATGCTGGCAAGGGCTTTTACTCCTGCATATGAAGCTCCCAAAGCCACTTCCAGTGCGACCTTTTCGTTAGTAGACCATTCAGCATATACATCATAAAAACGGGCAATGTTTTCAAGTATTTCTGTGCTTGGAGTGCCAGGATAAGCTGTCGCTACTCGTAAACCGGCATGATAGGCCCCCAGCGCAATTGCTTCATTGCCCGATAGCAGTTTTTTTATTGGTAATTTACTGTTATTTTGCATGCTCACCGTTCCTTTTGAAATAACAGGCGTAAAAATATTATCAAATCTTAAATGCTGTCACCATAAGTTCAAAGTCCTGACTTGCCCATTCAATTTATGGCTTGTTCTTTGAGGTTTGACTCAAGTTTGTGTAAGGTCACCACAGCATTTCAACCCTGTGGAAAGCTTCGGCTAATTCGTAACCCATCTCTTTGGCTATATTTCGAGCACGTTGCCTTGCCCACTGTTCAATTCTGTTTTCTTCATGTGAACCCAATTGGGTATGGTGGCACTTCAAGGCATTTACCTTAAGTTCAAAAGTGTCAGTTATATCGACGTAGTAGTTGGGGTTGTCACACCCCCAGAAAAGGACTTCTCTCACTGTGTGTGGTTTCAGCTTTTCATTGATGAGTTCAGGAAAAGCAGGATAATTTCTGGCAAAAGGATAAACGGCATCGGCAACCACTTGGCCTGTAATACGGTGATCCCTGTGCCAGATATAGCGGCGATATGGGTCTGTAGTTGCTATGACTCTGGGCTTGAAACGGCGAATTTCGCGGGTTATGGCCAGACGGTACTCGTAATTATCTTCAAGAAGGCCGTCAGGAAAGCGCAAGAAGCGTACATGACTGACCCCCAGGATGGCAGCTGCTGCCTGCTGTTCATTTTCTCTGGTGCTTATTATCTTCTCAGTTTCTATATTAGTATCTTCAATTCCCTTTTCACCACTTGTTGCAACAACATATACAACTTTCTTTCCGAGTTTAGTGGTTTTTGCTATGGTGCCCCCCATGCCAATTTCAGCATCATCAGGGTGTGGTATTATAACCAGCATCTCAACCGGATCAGTATTCATCTAGGCAGCCTCGTAAACTTCAATAATCATGGATTCAAACACAAGAGCCAGTTTTTTGGCCACATTGCTCCAGCTAAGGGTGTTTACGGATTGGCTAACAGCCTGTCTCTCAGAATAGTTTAATGGCTTCCGGTTTATCCATCCAGTCAGGGCTTTTGCAAGATCATATTTGTCTTTACTGCCGATTACATTACCGGAGAATTGCGGTATTATTATGTTTCTTAAATCACCGACATCCGTGGCTACAACCGGGCATCCTGAAGCCAGCGCCTCGAGAGCTACCAGGCCGAAGCTCTCATAGTAGGACGGTACTGCCAGGACATCGGCCAAATTATAGTAATTAACCAATTCTTCCTGCGGAATTATCCCGGGGAAATCAATCCGCCGGTTAATATTCAGATCTGTTGCCTGTTTATTGAGCCGGGCAATTTCTGTTCGGCTGGAATCTCCTCCGCCTATTATCAGGCAGCGCCATCTACCCTTCTTATCGTTGGCTTTATCCATCAAAGCAAGGCTATCAAGCAGCAACCCCGGCCCTTTTAGTGGTTCAATCCTGCCGACATACAGAATCAGCCTTTCGTCTTTGATGGCCCCAAAATTTTCTGCGTTAACTTGCTTTAGAGGTTTGAACAGATTGGTATTCACGCCACACGGAATAACACTGATTTTATTGCTCCGGGCTCCGTAGAGATCGACGATGTTGCATTTCTCATTTTCAGTAGAAACTATGATTTTATCACTGCTCTGAATTACCCGGGTTTCTCCCTGTAACCTTAATTCGGGTTCAGCTTTACCTATCCCGAGTTGATTTTTTACCGCAGCCAAAGTGTGGAGCATGACAGCATGCGGCACCTTCCAGTTTGAAGACAGTATCTGCCCGGTTGCACCTGACAGCCAGTAGTGGCTGAAAATCAATTTGTAGGTAACATTTTCTTTAACCCGAAAATCGTCAACGGCTTTGGCAAAATCGGTAATATGGGGGTACAATTCCAGTTTGTTTACCATTTCGTGCGTTTCACCGGCATGTAAATGTATCAGCCGGACCCCTGGTGAAAGGTTAATAATGCGCTTGCCATGGGGGCTGTGTTGGCGGGTAAAGATGTCGATGCTATATCCCAACTTCGCAAGCTCGGCTGCAATTTCACGTATATAAACACTCATCCCGCCGGTATCTTTGGTGCCAAGATTACCCAAAGGACAACTATGCAGGCTCAGCATTGCAATACGGAGGCGACCAGGTAAAGCAAGATTATCTATCATAACTCAATTAATGTGTATCTTTATGTTGTAGAGATTTATCTCTTTGCCACCCAATTGTTTTTTATAGGGCTCATTGCCTTTCAGAAAATCCCACCTTACCCGTTTCAGAAAAATTGACTCTTTAATCCCGAGTACTTTACTTAAAAGGCCAGCGCTGAAATAACTGTAGGAGGGGTCGAAAGCACTGTTATAAAGATATACCGTGTTATTATAATCAAAAATGATTATCATGGCCACCCGTTGCTTGTTTATATCCAGACATCCGAAGTAAACAGAATGAGTTTCACTCATCTGTTCTATCATCATCTTGAAAAAATCTGTCATGCGAGGAGTCATAAAACCGGCTTTTCGGTGCCGGCTGAGCGAGAAGAGCTGTAGAAACCTTTCCAGTTCTCGGGGGTCAAGCCCAGGCTTGAAATAGTATGAATAGCCATCTGTTTCTTGCAGTCGTCGTAATTTGCGCCTGACCTCATGACGCTGTTTTTTATCAAGAATATTCAGATAATCTGTCCAGCTTGAAGGCAAATCTATCTCAATTGAAACTGTTTCTGCCCGGTGGGAAACAGTATAACCCCTGCTTTTAGCCAGCGGAGCCAGGTATTTCATTGTAGCCGACTCAGGCCTGACATGCTTGAGTTCAAGATTGCGTATGTCTTTGCGTTCAAAATAATCGAGCAAAGCATTAAAAAAACCCGGCTCTGCACCTTTAAAAGTGACAAAATCCTGATAGTCACAGGTTTCAATGTCTCCCATAAAAGAAACAAGCGAGCCATCACGTTTTAATGGGGCAATACCGCTTATTTCGTTGCCGTTATACCCAGCATGAAGAAAAATCTTGCTGTTGCCCCTGAATACATGCCACCAGCTTTTAAGCCAGGATGGAAGAACGAAAGGGCTGTTCCATCCTGGCTGATTGCAGCTTGAAGACCAGTGGCTTTCAAGTTGAATAAAATCTAAAGACATAATTTTTGAAATCATCTATCTACAGGTGCAGATTCTATAGCTATCGGCACTTTCCAAAAATCTCAAGTGTTTTATGTTACGGTTTCTTATTATTATTTTTATTATTACTCCCTGTTTGTTTCCCAGACTGTTAATTTAGTAGTTTTCTACAAACAGTTCGTAATAAGCGCGAGAATGCTTGCAAGCAGGACATTCATCCGGAGCTTCTGTGCCTTCGTGGATATAGCCACAATTCAGACAGTGCCATTTTACGATAGTATCCCTTTTAAACACTTTGCCAGCTGCAACATTTGCTGCCAGCTTCCGGTACCTTTCTTCATGAGCTTCCTCAACTTCAGCTATTTCTTTGAAAGAAGATGCAATTTCAGGAAAGCCTTCTTCAAGAGCAACCTTCTCTGCTTCGGCATAGAGTACACTCCATTCCAGCTTTTCACCATCTGCTGCTGCTTTAAGATTTGACAGGGTATCGGCAATGACTCCGGCCGGATAAGCAGCTGTTATTTCAACATCTCCACCTTCCAGATATTTGAAGAAAACTTCGGCATGCTCCTTTTCATTGGCAGCAGTTTCGGTAAAGATATTGGCAATTTGCTCATAGCCTTCTTTGCGGGCCATGCTGGCAAAAAAGGTGTAGCGGTTTCTGGCTTGAGATTCTCCGGCAAAAGATGCCAGCAGATGCTGTTCAGTTTTTGTTCCTTTAATTGATTTACCCATTAATTACTCTCCTGTTTATTCATTAATTCCATATCCTGTCCGCAGCACACCAGGGTGCCGCCGCCGGCTTTAGTCACAGTAACTTCATTATTACATATATTACACCGGTAGTGTTCACCAATTTTGTTAACTGCCATAGTAGGACCACCTCTCTCATTTATAAACTGATATTTTATCACGCTAAAACATTACCATAAGGATAAATAATAAATTGATATGTTTTAAATTACTATTATTAGTAATTTTTCTTATTAAAAGCTATTCTAAAAGAAGTCGACCGATAATGTCAATTGGAAAAGGTAAAAATCAATCAATTCGGGGCGATAAAAAGCTCTGCCGGCAATGCAGCCGGCAGGTATTATATATTCTGCCCTCAGAAACCCTTCGGACATTTATTTGTATGCAAATTTTGTTTGCTCAGGAGCGAATTTCTCCATTATTGAGGATTTCATCGGCTATTTCCGGTCCGCCACGGGCGCCTATTATTTGTTTAGCTGTATCAAATATAGCTCGGTCAGCAGATTGAAATCAGTCACGTGGAGAACAACTTGGCTTGTTGAACACCTCTATTCTCTTTAAAGTGAGGTTGGTATTTATAATATCAGACAGTTACTTTTTCATGCCTGATGTAATAATCTGGTGGAGACGGGGGAGAGTTGAACTCCCCGTCCAGAAAAGGCAGTCCAGAATCTACTACAGGTTTATTCGGCTATTTAAATCTCACCGGGTTAACTCTAACCGACCAAAGTTAAAAACCCGGCCAGCCGATTAATTCTTTCATCCCGGTTATCGGCATCTCCAGGATGGCACCCCGGCATTTCGACACCCAGTACCAGCCCACCGGGGTGAGGCTGGAGTGGATGGGCTAGCTTAAATTAGCCAGCCAGAACCAGTTCAGGTTCGCCATTTGTTTTTTTGCCGCTTTTTAATGAGGGCCACGGCGCCTCAACCTGCAATTCTGCAACTCACCTTCCCTGTCGAATCCACGCGTCCCCATGAACTAAAACACTCAAACGCGCCTTTTTAAAGTACGGCCGATTTCACGTTTTACCTCTTTCTCTATTATAGCATCTTTCTTCTCATACTGCTTTTTGCCACGGCCAAGCCCTACACCTATTTTTGCCAGTCTGCCTTTAATATATAAGCTTACCGGCACCAGGGTATAACCTTTCTCTGCTACCTTGCGTGACAACGTAGTAATCTCATCGCGTTTAAGGAGCAGCTTTCTGTCGCGGTTAGGTTCATGACTCTTGGTAAAGGCACTCGCTGCTTCATATCGGGCAATGTGGGCACCAACCAGCCATAACTCCCCTTCACGGGGTTTTACGTAAGCTTCATTTAAACTCACCCTGCCGGCCCGGACAGACTTGATTTCAGTACCCCAAAGAACGATACCAGCTTCAAATACTTCTTCTATGTAATAGTTATGATAGGCCTTGCGATTCGTGGCTATGTTTTTCATTCTCATTTGTCTCGTTTCTTTTAACCTACATATAATAACATGATTAAGGTAACATGATTAAGGGGTGACAATCAGTGTTTGAGGTACATTAGGGTTTTATTGTCATTTTGGCCCCGTTTTAATATAATGAGGCGTTTTATCTTGTAAGGAGTGTGGTGTTTGTTAGTTGCAGCGGTAGTAGGCATGGCCGGAGCCGGAAAATCGGAAGCGGCCTGCATTCTTGAAGAGCAGGGGTTTACCCGTATACGCTTCGGTGATATCACCGATATTGAAATCAACAAACGTGGCCTCGTATTAAACGAAAAAAATGAAAAAGCCATCCGTGAAGCTCTACGCAATGAATATGGTATGGCAGCTTATGCCATACTCAACCGCCCGCGTATAGATGAGGCGTTAACCAACACCCATGTAGTTATAGATGGCTTATACTCGTGGGAGGAATATAAAAACCTGAAAGAAAACTATGCAGCCAATCTGATTACTATAGCTATTCTGGCATCTCCGGCTATCCGTCACCACCGGCTGAGTTTTAGAGTAGTACGTACATTAAATGCTTCTGAAGCATTAAGCCGTGACAGGGCTGAAATTGAAAACCTTAACAAAGGTGGCCCAATCGCCATGGCTGATTATAATATTATCAATGAAGAATCTCTGGATGACCTGTCGGCACAGGTAAACAAAACCCTTCAGAAAATTGGAGTTGTCCTTTGAGCCGGCCGGGTCTGGATGAATACTTTTTAAAGCTGGCAGCAGTGGTGGCTGAACGTTCTACCTGTCGCCGCCGGCATGTAGGCGCAGTAGCTGTGCGTAACAAGCATATTCTGGTTACCGGCTATAACGGGGCGCCCGCCGGTTGTGTCGATTGCCTTACTCTGGGATGTCTGAGAGATGAAAATAACATTCCATCCGGTGAGCGGCACGAAGTTTGCCGGGCTATTCACGCTGAACAGAATGCTATAATTCAAGCAGCCTTGCATGGTGTCAGCCTTGAAGGAGCTACCCTTTACGCAACCCATTCTCCATGCATTTTATGCGCTAAAATGCTGGTTAATGCCCGCATAAATAGTTATGTAAGCTATGGGACTTATAGTGATGGCACTTTCATTCAACTATTCAAGGATGCGGGAATAGAATACCGCCTCGTGGGAAAACCACCGGACACGATAACCTTCGTGGACTAAAATGGGCGGATAGATTATATGCCTGAAAAGTATGCCAAGGTCATAGTAAACCCGGTAGCCGGACGGGGCGTTACCGGGCGTAAATGGCCGTTAATCAAGGCCCAACTTGAGGCTAACAGCCTTGGTTATGACTTAAGATTTACCTCGGAAAAGGGCCATGCCACACAAATAGCACGAGAAGCAGCCGACCAAGGATACAGTTTTATCATAGCTGTGGGTGGAGATGGCACCGTGAACGAAGTTGCTAACGGCATTCTAACTTCACATAACCGAAAACAAACTACTTTAGGAGTGATTAATACCGGTACCGGCAGTGATTATATTCGGACCGTTGGTACTCCCAGAGACCCGGTTGCCGCCTGTGACTTTCTGGCTCGCAAAGACAGGTTCCTTATTGATGTGGGGCTGGTTGAGTATTTTAAAGACGGCAACAGAAAGCGACGTTTTTTCATTAACTATGCCGGAACGGGGTTTGATTCTGAAGTAGCTGAAGCCACCAACCGCATGTCTAAATTCAGCTTTGTCAGTAATACTGTACCTTATGTTCTTTCTTTGCTGCGGACTCTTGCAGGTTACAAAAATAAAACAGTCAACTTGACCATTGACGGAGATACCCGCACAGGCAGGGTTTTGAGTGTAATAATAGCCAACGGGCGTTATGTTGGCGGTGGCATGAAAGTGGCACCGAGCGCCGAACTCTGTGATGGGAAACTGGATGTGGTTACCATTAATGACGTTGGCAAGCTTGAGTTATTAAGAGCTTTCCCCAGAATATACAGCGGCTCTCATATTACCCACCCCAAGGTAGATTTACATCTGGCTTGCCATGTAGGAGTTGAGCCGGTAGAACGAATGCCTGTAAGCGCCGATGGCGAGTTGCTGGGTGAATGCCCGGCGACCTTTGATATTATTCCTCAAGCTCTGGCAGTTGCCCGTTAGTAAAAGCTAGTGCAGATTTTCACCCTGATAAGTGCCCCGATAGCTTTCTGTTTCTTCGCCAAGAGACAGAAAGACAAGCTGGACAATACGGGCATTTTGTTCCAGAATGAAACCATTGGGATTAAGAACGCTCAGCATCGATTGTGCGCGGCCGGTATACCCCGGGTCCCAAACGGCAGTATTGATAGTTACTCCACTGCGAAGCAGGCTGCTTCTGGGTAAAGCCAGTCCCATTAAATTGAGTGGAAGGTTCACTATTTCGTTGTAAGTTACCAGATACACACCTGCCGTCAAGTGTAATTGCCGGTTGTTATCAAAATCAATTACTTCAAACTCTGAAGTACGTCTAAGGGAATTATCGCAGGTAATTTTTCCGGATGAAGTAAACCGGGCAATCTCTTTTAAGGTAAGGTCTATCCCTGAAGGCTGCAATTGTGCTTCAAGATTAATAAACGAAGCTATCAGGGGTGGTTCGTTTTCAACCAGATTCCTTATTTGGGTTGAAGTAAGTGCTCCCGGCATATGTAATACCTCCATAGAGATTTAAGAGCTGTTGATACTTTAGACTGGAAATGCACCACAAGTCAAAAAGCCGGTTGGCAAAAACTAAATCCGGTACGTATGTATTGACCTACGGGCTGCTTATAGCTACACTCTATACAAAACAATTGAGGTTATAAAATTGAAACTGGTAACTGCAAATCAAATGGTTGAACTTGAGAAAGGTGCAGCCCGGCGCGGTATATCAGCACATCAATTAATGGAAAACGCCGGGCTGGAGATTGCCCGGCAGGTCGGCTGGATAACCCACGGTTTAGAGGGTAAGCGAGTGGTTGTTCTGGTCGGCCCCGGTAATAATGGAGGTGACGGGTTAGTGGCAGCCAGGCATCTGGCCGGGTGGAAGGCGCAGGTAGAACTGATAGTTACAGTAAATACGCCGGCAAATGAAGATAATCTTAACAAGGCTTTTCAGGCAGGGGTAAGATTAACCGGTCCTGATGATTTGAAAGATGCAATAGATAGCGCTGACATTATCATTGATAGCCTGTTCGGTACCGGGTGGAAACGGGTAATCGAGGGGCCCTTCAAGCATATTCTTGAACTGGTTAAGGGCTCAAAGACATCAGGCAAATCACCAATAATAATTGCAGTTGATCTGGCTTCGGGTCTTGATAGTGATACCGGAGAAGCAGATCCCGTAACCCTTCAAGCAGACTATACACTTGCACTGGGTTGCCCTAAAGCCGGTTTGTATAACTCCAACCGGGCTATTTCCAGTTCGGGTGAAATCCGGGTGCTTGATATAGGTATACCTGAACAATTGGCTGAAAACATACAGACCGAAGTTATGGATGAATACTGGGCAGTATCAGAACTACCAACCCGCCCGGTTGATGCCCACAAAGGCACATTTGGCAAAGCCATGGTTGTGGCCGGTTCCATAAATTATCCTGGAGCAGCATGGCTTTGTTCAGCCGGAGCTATGAGAGCCGGTGCAGGGTTGGTTAATCTGGCAATACCTCGCAGTCTGCAATCACTGGTAGCCTGCCGGCTGGCCGAAATAACATATTTACCGCTGCCCGAAACATCTCCGGGAACAGTTAACAACGGCGCCATTGATGAGATAATCGGTGTTATAAATAACTACAAATGTTTGCTGATTGGATGTGGATTGGGGCTAGGAAACCAAACCATTAACCTGGTACACTCTCTGTTACTTGAAAGCAAAATAGATCTGCCGGCAACAGTAATTGATGCTGATGGTTTAAACATTCTGTCAAAAAGTACAGGTTGGCAGTCAAAGCTTAAACCCGGTTGTATTATTACGCCTCACCCTGGAGAAATGAGCCGCCTGTCGGGTATAAGTGTGGATACAATACAGAGTGACCGGATCGGCACTGCGCAGAAAGCTGCAGTAGAATGGGGCCACATTGTAGCGTTGAAAGGGGCCTGTACTGTAATTGCCAGCCCTGATGGCAGGCTACGGGTAAACCCGGATGCCAATCCGGCACTTGCTTCGGCAGGCACTGGCGATGTGTTAGCCGGGATTATAGCCGGGATGCTTTGTCAGGGAATCAAGCCTTTTGAGGCTGCTTGCCTCGGGGTATATTTACACGCTCAGGCCGGAAGAGAAGCAAGTGTTGAAGCAGGGGTAACTGGAGTGTTGGCCGGGGACTTGCTAATGTATATACCTCGAGTGATTAATAAATTGGTCAAAAATAAGGTAAAATAAATCAATTATGTTACTTTGTATTGATATCGGAAATACTGAAACTACCTGGGGTTTGTTTGATGGCGACAGCCTCAAAGCACGCTGGAGCACTGCTACAGTCATAAACCGTACAGTGGATGACTGCCGGATGATGCTGGATAATCTTCTTGGCGAGAGAGGATTTACGGTTGGTGTATTAAAAGAAGCAGCATTTTGCAGTGTGGTTCCTCCTTTGACTGCAATCTATGAAGAAATGCTGGAGCAGAAAATTAAAGTCAAACCACTAGTGGTGGGGGCCGGTATTAAAACCGGCATAAGAATACGCATGGACAACCCGCGGGAAGTGGGCGCAGACCGGATTGTGGATGCCCTGGCTGCTCATACTTTGTATAAGGGGCCGGTGATTATTGTAGATATGGGCACAGCTACTACATTTGACACCGTTTCTGCCAGTGGGGATTATCTGGGAGGCGCAATAGCTCCGGGCCTTAGAACCAGCGTTGAATCGTTGTATTCGCAAACAGCAGTACTGCCCCGGATTGAATTGGTCAGACCAGAAAAAGCCATTGGTACCAATACAGTAAATGCAATGCAATCGGGAATGATTTTTGGTTATGTTGGTCTGATAGAAGGGCTGGTAGCGCGCATAAAGAAAGAACTAGGGCAAGAAGCAGCAGTGATAGCTACCGGCGGTCTTGCAAATGTTATTGCCCGCGAAACTGATATGATTGACAGTGTAAACCCGGATCTTACTTTGTTTGGATTAAAATTTGTCCACCGGTTAAATAAAGAAACCAGGCGGTAATTAACCATGACCAGCGGTAATAATATGCTTGAAGGAAAAACTATAATACTGGGTATTACCGGCAGTATAGCTGCTTTTAAGGGGGCTGATATTGCTTCAAAATTGACCCGGGCCGGTGCCAATGTTACTGTGGTGATGACAGAGCCGGCCTGCAGGTTTATTACACCTTTAACACTTGAAAGCATAACCGGCAACCAGGCTGTTACCAGTCTTTGGCAGGAAACAGGGGGAATTAACCATATAACCTTGGCTGAAAAAGCAGACATGGTGCTTATTGCTCCTGCTACAGCCAGCATAATTGCCAGGCTGGCCGGCGGTTTTGCCGATGATCTGTTATCGTGCCTGGTGCTGGCAACTAAGTCACCGGTTGTAATTGCGCCGGCTATGCATACAGCCATGTATGAAAACAAGCTTACCGGGCAAAATATCCAAAAGCTTAAAGAATGCGGGTTTATGATTGTTGAGCCGGGTGAGGGAAGGCTGGCCTCAGGTGCTTACGGCAAAGGCAGGCTGGCTGATGTTGAGGTTATTATTGGTGCAGTTAAGTTGAAACTGGGTGTGAATGGCGACTTGGCCGGGAAAAAGATTGTTGTTACCGCTGGTGGAACCCGTGAGTCATTAGACCCGGTGCGTTATATCGGCAACCGTTCTTCAGGTAAAACCGGATATGAAATAGCACAAGCCGCCAGAAACAGAGGAGCTTGTGTAAAACTTGTTACCACTGCCGGTTTACCCGGTGAGACAGTGGGCATGGAGGTATTTGAAATTGAGGCTGCCCAGGATATGCTGGTAACGGTAAGAGAACTGGTAAAAGATGCAGATTGCCTGATTATGGCAGCTGCCGTGGCCGATTTTAAACCTGAAAAACCCCTTTCTTCCAAAATGAAAAAAAGCGACCGGGCAGTAAATATCAAACTGATCCCGGTTCCGGATATACTTTCGGAAGTTAAAGGCAAATTCCTAAGGGTAGGTTTTGCAGCTGAGACTGAGAACCTGGAATATAATGCCAGGTTGAAGATGAAAAACAAAGACCTGGATCTCGTTGTTGCCAATGATGTGTCGGGCAAAGGTGCCGGCTTTGGCTCGGATTATAATAAAGTGACACTTATTTACCGGGATCAAACAACCAAAGATTATCCATTAATGGCTAAAAGTCATGTAGCAGATATATTGCTTGATGAAATAGCCGGGTTATTTTGAGTTATTTAAACCCGGGAAAAAATTTGGTGCTTTAATCGGTATATTCGACCGGTTCATTTAACCCGGCCACATTCCTCGACAGCACCTTGTTGCAAACCTTTTTGCGGTTTGGTGTGCAAAACATAAGGCTTAAAGGGTAAAATAGTGTTTCTATACAATAAATATCCGAAAGCAAGGAAGCAAACCAATGAGTCAAGATCAAGCCAGTGAGATGCCCAAAGCTTATAACCCGGCTGAAAGTGAAAACCGGTGGTACCAGTTCTGGTTAAACAGAGGTTTTTTCAAACCGGTTGTCGATCCGGATAAACAGCCCTTCACCATTATTATGCCACCTCCCAATGTTACCGGAGAACTTCATGTAGGGCATGCCTTGACTGCTACATTGCAGGATATTATGATCCGCTGGCATCGTATGCGTGGTGAACCTGCGCTATGGCTACCGGGGGTTGACCATGCCGGCATTGCTACCCAGGTAATGGTAGAAAAATTACTGGCCGAAGAAGGCCTCAATCGCCATGAACTGGGGCGCGAAGAGTTTATAAAACACACCTGGAAATGGGTAAATCGTTATCGCGGGGTTATTACCAGCCAGCATACCCGGCTTGGGGTTTCCTGTGACTGGTCCCGCGAGGTTTTCACCCTGGATTCCGGGCCCAGTAAAGCAGTCAAAACCACCTTTGTCAACCTTTACAATGAAGGCCTGATTTACCGTGGTGAACGCATTACAAACTGGTGCCCACGCTGCGCTACTGCTTTGAGTGACCTGGAAGTAAACCATAAAGAACTTGGCGGCAACCTTTTCTTCATACGTTACCCGGTTGAAGGCGCGCAAGATTCGTTTGTGATGGTGGCAACAACCCGCCCGGAAACCATGCTTGGAGACAGTGGGGTAGCAGTCAATCCGGATGATGGACGTTACAGTTCATTTGTCGGTAAAAAGCTTGTTTTGCCAATTCTGGGCCGTATTATTCCGGTTGTGGCCGACGAGGGGGTGGCCTTTGACTTTGGTACCGGAGCAGTAAAGGTAACCCCGGCACATGATCCGCTGGATTTCG
Organism: Dehalococcoidia bacterium; assembly: GCA_003563865.1. Lineage (GTDB taxonomy): Bacteria > Chloroflexota > Dehalococcoidia > Dehalococcoidales > CSSed11-197 > CSSed11-197. The sequence continues at coordinate 203 of PWTP01000110.1, read as the reverse complement.
AAATAGGCCAGCGTCATAATCTGGAAGTAATAAACATATTTAACCTGGATGCAACTTTAAACCGGAATGCAGACAAGTTTGCCGGGCTGGACCGTTTTGAGGCACGTGATCAGATCATAAAAGAGCTTGAACAAGCAGGCTTACTTGAAAGAATAGAATCCTATAATCACCCTGTTGGACATTGTCAAAGGTGCGCTACTGTG
>PWTP01000073.1 GCA_003563865.1 Dehalococcoidia bacterium | reverse complement strand
CTGAATTAATCGAGGCGGTAATGGTGTGGGTTTCAACATCCAGCCGGTAACAATGCATCCCCACCGGGTTATCAACTCCATCTTGTCCGTCAACCCGGTAATAGCGGGGTATCTGGTGAAGAACAACGTGGTCTGGAGAAATATTTTCTCTCCTGGATATTTCCAAAACCCGCCTTACATCTCCAGGGCGTACAGTTTGTTTTCTGTTGTCGGTAATACTTATAATACCCCGTTTGTTGCTGGACAGAATTTGTTTACCTGCCATGCTGATAACTGCTGAATCCATGCGGCATCCGGCAGTTTTTTCTGCCAGATTTGTTGATTTAAGAACCGATTCTCTGGCTTCGTTTATATTGACAACCTGCCCTTTTTGCAACCCCTGAGAGGGAGCAACGCCCGCTCCAAGTATGCGCAGCCCGGTGCCATCTGTTTCGGCAATGAAAGAGCATACCTTGGTCGTGCCAACATCAATGGCTCCTATTTTTTTGGCTTTCAATAAATCCTCCCGTTATTATTTATGGTTATTGGTGCGAAAATGCACGTTCCATTTGTTAGATATTGAGCTTATAAAATTCTTAACTTCAGGATTGGGTGCACGGTATAGTTCAGCCAGAAAGCCGTGGAGTAATTCTCCTCCACTCATACCTGCAGTAGGCTCTTGCGGGCCGGGCAGATTAATGTGGACTATTTCAGTCATTAATTTTTGATACTCGATTGCAGTTCCCATTTTTGTATAATTCCTCCTGTAAATTTTAAAGATAGGGATGATTTTAAACATGGTTTGAACGAACAGTCAAATATTGTCCTTATTTGTCCTCTTTAATGCCATAACTTTATTGGCACTTGAAATAATTTGTCCTACAGGATAAAATCTAATGGAATTTTTAAGGTAATTAAATGGCTGAAAAAAGTCGAAGACTGTTGCCACCATATGTGTCTTACCGGTCATTCTGGAATTTTCTGGACCGGTTACACGATGCTATTCCAGCCCGCATTGACCGTAGCTACTGGGGTGATAAATTCTCCGGCAGCACCGGGACACAGTTGATATCAGCGCTAAAATATCTGGGCCTTATCAATGAAGAAGGCATTCCAACTACTTTATTACGTAATTTAGTTGCCGCCCGGGATTTTCAGCGTGATGAAATAATGGCGCAGATTATACACAACAGCTATGGTTTCTTCCTGGATGGCCCGGTTGACTATAAAACTGCCACCTATTCACAATTTGAGGATTTATTGCAGGCTAACTTCCGTGTTAATTCAGATGTTGCCCGTAAATGCATAAAATTCTTTATCGATATGGCCACTGATGCCAGAATTCCCTTATCACCTTTTGTGGTAAAAAAAACCCGGAAATCACGTGTGCCAGCCAGTATAAAAAAGACAAGGACAAAAAACGAAAATACTGCAGTAATCTCTGCCACAAACAATGATGCTGTAGTGCCAAATGGAATTTCGGTGGACAAATTACTAATTAGTAAATTTCCGAACTTTGATCCGTCCTGGCCGGACGAAATTAAAATGAAATGGTTCACGGCATTTGATGAACTGATAAAAAGAATTCCCTGACTTTGTAGTAAATGTTAGCAGTTCAGCCGGCTTGATTTTCGGTTTCTTTAAGTGCCTCTGCAATGGTTTGCTTGAGTTCGTCTAACCCCCAAAGATTTGAAGCAGATATAAAGACCGTATTCTTCTGATAGCTGCCGGTGGTTTGCTGGATAAATTCAATAGCTCTATCACTGTCCCATTTGGTTGCAGGGTCAAGCAGGAGGTCAATTTTGTTTAAGGCGGTTACTCTAGGTTTCCTGTCTATTTCCAATTGTTTCAATATCTCTTCTACCGTCTGACATTGATCCGGGGCTGTGGGGCTGGAAAAGTCAACCACATGCAGCAGCAGGTCTGCTTCGCTTAATTCTTCCAGGGTTGCCCTGAAAGCTGAAACCAGGCCGGGTGGGAGCTTGCGAATAAACCCCACCGTATCACTGATCAATGCAGCCTGATTACCGGGCAAGTTTATGCGCCTGGTAGTTGGGTCCAGGGTGGCAAACAGCTTGTCTTCAGCCTTGATATGCGCTTTGCTAAGACTGTTGAGCAGAGAGCTTTTACCGGTGTTTGTATATCCTACCAGCGAAATAACCGGGACTCCGCTTTGCCGGCGCCGTTTGCGGGGAAGGCTGCGGTGCTTTCGAACCTTTTCAATCTGGGTCTTTAGGCGGGCAATATTTTGCTTTACCAGGCGCCGGTCGGTTTCAATCTGTGCTTCACCGGGTCCACGTGTGCCTATCCCGCCGCCCAGCCTTTCCAGATGGCTCCACTGCCCTGCCAGGCGGGGTAATAGATATTCACTTTGAGCCAGTGCCACCTGGAGGATTCCTTCACGGGTTTTTGCGTGTCTTGAGAAGATATCCAGTATCAAGGCAACTCTGTCTATTATTTTTACTTCGAGCACGTCTTCAAGGTTTTTTTGCTGCAGGGCTGTCAACTCGTCATCAAAAATAACCAGGGTATAACCGGTTGATTCTTTGAGAGATTTTAACTCTTCCAGCTTGCCTTTACCGATGTAATATGTTCTTGATGGTTGCGAAATCTGCTGGCTAAGGCGGCCAACTACCCTGGCTCCGGCAGTCCGGGCCAGGTGCTCAAGTTCATCCAGAGATTCGCTGAGCGGCCAGCTGCGGTTTTTAGATCCGGTGTCCACAGCCACGATGATGGCCCTTTCAGATTCAGAAGCAGTCGATACTGTTTTTTTAACCCTGATACTCCTTATTGCTATCTTTTGGATTTAAACGGATTTTTATCGTCTTTCCACATTGATAGTTTTGAAAGCCCCTTTACTAAAGAGGCATCATGTATTGTGAGTGAAAACCGCACATAACCCTCACCATGTTCTCCATAACCGATCCCCGGTGTTACAGCTACTCCACATTGGTCGAGCAGGCTGGCAGTAAACTCGATTGAAGTATAGCCCCTGGGGATTTTTGCCCATACATACAGGCTGGCTTTGGGGGTTTGCACCTCAAGGCCGATATCATTCAGAACCTCTATAATAAGATCACGCCTTTTGCGGTAGATCTGGTTAAATTTACTGATTACCTCGGGGTCGCTGTTTAAAGCGGTAATGGCCGATTGTTGTATTGCCTGGGGTATCCCTGAGTCCAGGTTGGATTTGAGGGTAGATAATGCCTGGACCAACCTTTCATTGCCAACTGCCATACCGATACGCCAGCCGGTCATATTGTAGCTTTTGGATAGAGAGTGGAATTCGACTCCGATCTCCCTGGCGCCTTCGGCCTGTAGCAGGCTTACCGGTGGCTCTCCGTCAAAATAAATTTCCGAATATGGGTTGTCATGACAAATAACAATATCGTTTTTTTTAGCAAATTCTACGGCCCGGTTAAAGAAATCAAGGCTGGCAGTAGCACCTGTCGGGTTGTTGGGATAATTTAACCACAGCACTTTTGCCTTTCTTAATATGTCTTCGGGAATCGAGGCAAAGTCAGGCAAAAACCGGTTTTCTTCTTTAAGCGGCATACAATATGTGCTGCCTCCGGCAAGCATGG
>PWTP01000122.1 GCA_003563865.1 Dehalococcoidia bacterium | reverse complement strand
GGAATAATAGTAATTCCATCACGCTCGGCTTTTATTTTTAAAATAGCCATGCGGGTTTCAAATTCAGGCGGTTCTACGTTAACGGTTAACCCCCACTCAAAGCGTGATCGCAGCCGATCTTCAATCAAGGGCATATCTTTAGGAGAGCGGTCACCGGAGAGCACAATTTGCCGCGAACCATTATGTAATTCATTAAAGGTGTGAAAAAAACATTCCTCCGTCTGGCCTTTGCCGCTGATAAACTGGATATCATCAACCAGCAGAACATCAACACCACGGTAGCGGTTACGGAATTCCTCACTGTTGCCGGAACGCAGCGAACAAATAAACTCATTGGTAAACTGTTCACCACTGACATAAAGTACCTGCAGGTTGTTGGCAGTTGCTGTGTGGCCGATAGCATGCAACAGATGGGTTTTTCCGAGGCCAACCCCTCCGTATATAAACAGCGGGTTATATAGCTGGCCGGGGCCGCGGGCGGTGCTTAAAGCCGCTGCATGTGCCAGCTTGTTTCCCTGCCCGGTTACAAAAGAATCAAAGGTGTAACGCGGGTTAAAACGGTGACGGACGGCGGTATCGGGTTTATAGCCATTGCTGTTATCACCGGCTGACTGTTGTTGGGCTCCGTAAACCTTAAAGCAGATGCTGACTTCTTCACAACAAAGCCGCATGACAGTTCTTTCAATCAGAGAGCGCTGAGTTGTCTCTAAGTATTCAGCTACAAACGAACTGGGTACACCGATAACAAAAGTGCCGCCTTGAAAGGTCAGCCCACAGGTGCCATTTAACCAGGTATTAAAATTCGGACGGGTCATCTGAAGTTCGAGTTCTCCAAGAGCCGCCTGCCAGATTTGTTGTGCCGAAGGCATCAGTAAGCCCGTTCTCCTTTTTTCATGATCGAACCCGGTAAAACGGGCTCTAAGGTAATAGGTATAAACTGAAGAGTCTGCTTAAGAGAGATAATTTTTTAGACAGCCAAATGGTATCAACTGGTTGGGATATGGGGCAAGGCTTTTGTGGCGGGTTAAGCTCGACTGACCGCCTCGAAAATCTCTGAAAAGCTCTTGATTGCGCCCGATTTTGCCGCAAAAAGCCTGGTTGTATCTAAAGAAAAAACCCCGGGAAAATAAAATAGCTTTATGTTTACCAGGGCTTTTTGTGGCGCTCATTAAAGAAAGTCCCGGTACAGGTAAAACAGATCAGCATCAGACTTATCTAAGAAGAACCAGACTTTAAGACCGGGAACTGATTATGATATATTAGAAAGGTAGCCAAAACAGGCAGCATTAATGAGGAGGGATCGCATAGTGGTCTAGTGCGGGCGCCTGCTAAGCGCTTACGCCGAGAAATCGGCGTCGAGGGTTCGAATCCCTCTCCCTCCGCCATTTATTATTTCTCAAGGTTTCTACTACCAGCCCCCCCACGGAACTCTGTATATTACCGGAATAGATCAAAAACATATGCCTTCATTTTATATTTGGACCATCGGTTGCCAGATGAACCAGGCTGAATCAGAGCGGTTGGAGGCCCTTCTGGAGAGCCGGGGGTATCTGCCTGTGCCCGGCACCGAAGAGGCCGATCTGATAATCATAAACAGCTGTGTAGTGCGCAGAAGTGCAGAGAACCGGGCTTTAAACAAACTTATGCTGCTAAGACACCTTAAAAAGAAATGTCCGGAAAAAAAGGTGGCACTTACCGGCTGCCTGGTATCTGATGACCTGGAGGCTTTAAAGCAGCAATACCCGTTTGTCGACCACTTTTTTAAAGCCGGAGAGAAATTCTGCTTTGAAGGCATCACTGACTCTGATCCGGGCGAACTGCCGGCACAGGCATCTGTAAGCAGCCCGGTTACCATAATTCAGGGCTGTAATAACTATTGCACTTATTGCATAGTGCCCTACCGCCGCGGCCGCGAAAAAAGCCGGCCACCGGCCGAGATAGCCAGAGAGGCTGAGACCCTGGTAGTAAGGGGCGCCAGAGAAATAGTGCTGCTTGGCCAGAACGTTGATTCTTACGGGCAAGACTTGCCTGAGAAGCCCGATCTGGCAAACCTGCTTGAAATGCTTAATGGCATTAACGGCTTATGGCGAATCCGTTTCTTAACCAGTCATCCTAAAGACATGAGCCTGCGCCTGATAGAAGCGATTGCCAGCCTTGATAAAGTGTGCGAAAAGGTCAACTTGCCGGTTCAAGCCGGAGATGACGAAATACTGGCTGCCATGGGCCGGGGCTATACTGCTGAGCAATATATTACACTGGTGGAAAGCTTGCGCAAAGCTGTGCCTGAAATTGCCCTAACCACCGATGTTATTGTAGGATTTCCCGGTGAAGACGAGCGCCGGTTTAACAATACCTTGCGGCTTTTGAGACGGATTCGCTTTGACGGAGTGCATGCCGCCATGTATTCTCCCAGGCCTGAAACTTTAGCAGCGAAGAAATTTGTTGATGATGTTAGTAAAGATGAAAAAAAGCGACGTGTTAAACTGGTAGAGGAAATGCAGGCAGAAATTGCCGGGGTGATAAACGCCCGGCTTGCCGGCCAAAAACAGGAAGTGCTGGTTGAAGGCCGCAAAAAAGGTCGCTGGTATGGGCGCAGCCGGAGCGATAAACTGGTATTCTTTGAGCATTCGGGCAACTGGTCGGGCAGGCTCGCTCCTGTTACAATAGAGAACACCAGCCCCTGGTCGTTAAAAGGCCGTATAAAACAATAAAGCTGAAATTTAAGGAGGTTAATGCATGGACACACAATCTTTAATGTTGATAGGTTTTCTGGTGCTTATGTTCGGCATGTTCTACCTTTTGATCATCCGCCCCCAGAGAAAACGCCAACAGGAACACCAGGCACTGGTATCCAGCCTGAAAACTGGTGACCGGGTGGTTACCATTGGCGGGATTCAAGGGAAGATAGAAAGCATGAATGATGAAAGCGTTGTGTTAAAAATAGAGTCGGGTGCTACCATTCGCATGACCCGTTCAAGCATCGCTTTCCGGCAGGGTGAAAACAACCCGGTATAATATCTAACCCGGAGGCTAGTAACACGCAGTACGATTATGTTATAGTCGGCAGTGGCATAGCCGGCCTTTATTCAGCCCTTCTTGCAGTCCGGCACGGGCGGGTTCTACTTATCACTAAAGGCAAATTGAGTGATTGTAATACGCGCCTGGCCCAGGGCGGAATTGCTGCGGCTATCGGCCTTGGAGACTCCCCGGAAAAACACTTCAGAGACACTATCAAGGCCGGTGCTGGTTTGTGTGACGAGGTTGCTGTGCGCATCATGGTTGAAGAAGCCCCGGCACGTATAGCAGACCTGGTTAGCCTCGGGGTTGAATTTGATACTGTAGACGGCCAGGTGGCTCTTGCCCTGGAAGCCGCTCATAGTATGCCCCGCATTTTGCATGCAGGAGGAGATGCGACCGGAGCCCGGATTGAAGAAGCCCTGAGCCGAATGGTCCTGGAATCATCTATCGAAATTGAAGAAGAATCGCTGGCTACTGAAGTGGTGGTTGATAATGGCACAGCAGTTGGCCTTAAAGTATTAAACAGCGGTTCAAATACCAATAAAGAGATTGCAGCACGGTATATTATTCTGGCTACCGGAGGCGCCGGGCGGCTCTACCGGCTTACCACCAATCCGGAAGTAGCTACCGGAGACGGGGTTGCGCTGGCATTTAATGCCGGCGCCAGAATCACAGACGTTGAATTTTTCCAGTTTCACCCCACCGCCTTGTGTTACAAGGATGAACCGCCGTTTTTAATATCGGAAGCGGTGCGCGGGGAAGGGGCGATTCTGCTTAACAGCCATAAAGAGCGCTTTATGCCTAAATATGCCCACGAGGCCGAGCTGGCCCCACGGGACATAGTAGCCAGGGCGATTGTTTCAGAAATGGTCAAAACCGGCCGGGGTGAAGTTTACCTTGATATGCGGCATATGGCACCTCAGCGGACCACCTCCAGGTTTCCCCAGATATCCCGCTTCTGCCTGCAAAAAGGGCTCGATATTACCCGGGAACTTATCCCGGTGGCTCCGGCGGCCCATTACATGGTAGGCGGAGTAATGACCAGCTATCGGGGAGAAACGGACATAAAGAACCTGTTTGCCGCCGGTGAAGTTGCCTGTACCGGGGTACATGGCGCCAACCGGCTGGCGTCCAATTCACTTATGGAAGTGCTGGTTTTCAGCCGCCGCATTATTGAACATACTCTAGGTAATAAAAACCGACAAGACCCACAAATGTCAAGAAAGCTACATCCCTATAGCTTACGGGAACTGCCATGCGGCAAAAAGGACATTATTGAACCTGACATTTCGCAGTTACAAAACCTGATGTGGAATAAAGCTGGCATCATACGAAGCCGCAAAGGATTAATTGAGGCCAGAAAGGTGCTGGCCGGTTGGCAGGGGGCAGTCAAGCGCCCTCAAAGCCGCAAAGAGCATGAAAAGAGAAACCTGCTAACTGTTGCCCGGTTGCTGGTTGAGGCAGCTTTTATCCGGCAGGAAAGCCGGGGAGCTCATTTTTGCCTGGATTATCCTGAAGCCAGGGAAGAGTGGCGTAAACACATAGTTTTATCAAAGGAGTAGTTGTTGCAGGTGGAGCTTGATCAGGAAAGAATAAAGCGCCTTATAGAAAATGCTTTGGCTGAAGACCAGGTTTATGAAGATATTACCAGCCGGCTATTGATACCAGGCTGCCTGATTATAAAGGCAGTTATTTTTGCCGGAGAAGAGGGGGTGCTTGCCGGGGCTGATATATGCCGCCAGGTGTTATTGACAGTTGACAGGGAGCTCAAAGTAGATGCCTGTCTGGCTGACGGGACCGAGGTTAACAGCGGAGATGAGGTGTTAACCGTGTTCGGCCATGCCGCCGGTATTCTGGCAGCTGAACGCACGGCGCTTAATTTTCTGGGGCATTTGTCAGGCATTGCCACCCTTACTGCCCGGTTTGTATCAGCGATTCAGGGCACACGTGCAGTTATTACCGATACCCGTAAAACAACCCCGGGCTTAAGGGGGCTTGAAAAAATGGCAGTCAGGGCCGGCGGCGGACATAATCACCGTCTGAATTTGAGCGACAGAATATTGATAAAAGACAACCATTTAAGTGCCTTAAAAAGCCGGGATGTGAGTCTGGGGCAGGCAGTCAGGCAAGCCAGAGCGGGACCTTCGAACCTGCTGGTTGAAGTTGAAGTTGCTACTGTTAAAGAGGCCGAAGTTGCAGCCCGGGCCGGCGCAGACATGATTATGCTTGATAATATGGGGCTGGAAGAAATGAGGCGGGCTGCCAAAAACCTTTCAGGCCGGGTAAAACTCGAAGCCTCCGGGGGAATTAACCTGGCCAATGTTCGCGAAGTGGCCGAGACCGGCGTTGATTACATATCTATAGGCGCCCTCACTCACTCGGCTGCCAGCCTTGATTTCAGCCTTGAGTTGTTGCCTGATTAGCAAGACACCAGGCCGGGTATCAGTTTTTCATTTCAAGACATTTTGCCAGATGGCGTTTCATGGCCAGCCAATGGGTTCCCCGCCAGTAAACACGCCGGCAAACCGGGCATTCTCGAAAAACACGTTGTGTTTTGAATACAAAGGGCGGCACCCTTTCTTGTATGGCATCCGGGGGCTGTTCAACAATCGGATGGTTACATACCAGGCATAGTGAAAACGGGTTATAATCCGGGTCGAGGTTCAAATTCAAAATCAACTGCTTTAGTTGCTCAAGGGGCATGTCTCCGGACAGAAGAACCACTTTGAGGGCACCGTCTTTTGCCAGCTTGCGGTCAGCTATACGGGTGTCTCGTGTGAGTATTATACGGTTTTCTTTTAAAGCCCTATTAATCAACAGGCAATCATTTCCGTTGTTAAAAAACACGGCATCATAACCCATAAGCCGAAGCCATCTTACCAGCTTGCCGGCATTGGTATCAACTATAAACCTCAGGTCTTCTGCCAGAATCAAAGCGGTGCCTTACAATGTAATAACCATGCCTTCATGTGCCGGAGAAATATTGGCCTTGAGGCGGCTGGCGACCTGAGACATCTCTTCTTTTAGCTCTTCTTCAAAAGGAGCATGCAAATGAACGGCGATGACGCGGGGAATACAGCCAGCGACCTTCTTGTAGGCTGAAAGCTCGGCTTCAAGCAGCATAGGCGAAAGGTGTTTATTAGAGTGCCCAAAAGCTGTAAACCGGTTGGGGGCTGTAACCTCGACTATTAGCAGTTGGGGACTGATATGAGCAATGTTGCCGGCAAACCCGGCGCCGGTATCGCCCGTATAAAACAACCTTTCTCCGTTTGGAGAGGTGATGCTGTAGCCCGCAGAAGGCACAGAGTGGGGCATGTTTACCGGAGTAATATGGTAGCCCCGGACTTCAAGCCCTACTCCAGGGCTGACCGGAATAAAGCGGAAGACCGGCTTGCCTTCTGGCTGTCGGGTGAAATCTTTACAAATCATGCCGTTAAAAAAGCAGGCTGAAAGCGCCTCAATTGTATCGGACAAGCAGTATACATCGAGGCTCGAACTATTTAGATACAGGGTCATGCCCAGAGCCGGCAGGTCCCGTACATGGTCGTAATGATGGTGGGACAACAACACGGCCTTTAAGCGTAATTGTTCTTCAAAACTAAGACTTGAAGTAAGCGAACCAGCATCAAGTGCCAAAATATCATCTATCAGTAACCCGGCAAGCCGGCTGTCTCTCGACTCAGTATTATGGGCTCCAAGTATCTTGATTTGCATGACATGAACAGGATAGCATATCAACCGGTGTGAATTAAAGAGTAAAAAATTTTGAGAAAATCCACAGGTATTACCGGGAGAAAAAAATTGTGGTAGAATGTTTAAAAAGTGTAAAGAAACATGAATAAAACCCTTACGCTGGTTGTGCCCACTTATAACGAGAAGGCTAATATCACACCGTTGGTAGAGAAAATTGCAGCGGCGCTCTCTGGCTATGAATATGAAGTGCTGTTTGTAGATGATAACAGCAGTGACGGCACGGCACAGGCAATCGACTCTTTAAAGAAGGACTACCCGGTGAGGGTAATAGTCCGCCGCAACGAAAAAGGGTTGGCCTCAGCGGTTGTGAGGGGCTTTGAAAATGCCAGCCATGAATTGATAGTAGTAATGGATGCCGATTTGCAGCACCCTCCGGCCATAATTCCTAATCTGGTTGCTGCTATTAATGAAGGCGCGGATATAGTTGTGGCCTCTCGTTATATACCTGGAGGAGGGTGTGCAGACTGGAGCGGGCTGAGAAAGCTTATCAGCCGCGGGGCTATTTTTTTAGCACAGCTGGTATTGCCGGCCGCCAGAAAAGTAAAAGACCCGATGAGCGGCTTTTTTGCCTTAAAGCGTAGTGTTATTGAAGGCAAGAAACTCGAACCTATCGGTTATAAAATTTTGCTCGAGACGCTGGTGCTCGGCAGCTACCGCAAAGTGGTTGAAGTGCCTTTCCAGTTCCAGTTAAGAGAACAGGGCAAGAGCAAGCTCAACTTAAATCAGGAATATGAGTATCTGCGCCATTTAGCCAGACTGGCAAAAAGAAGCGGTGAAGCTGTGCGCTTCATTAAATTCTGCCTGGTAGGTGGCAGTGGCGTACTGGTAAACTTCGGCCTGTTGTGGCTGTTAACCGAACAAGCTGGCTTTCATTATGTTCTTTCAGCAGCAATTGCCATTGAAACCTCGATCATAACTAACTTTCTGCTTAATAATTTCGTTACATTTTCCGACCGCAGGGCCTCTGGAAGAAAAGGTTTTTTTGGCAACATGGCCAAGTTTAACCTGGTCAGCCTGGGCGGCCTGTTAATTAACTTGGCCATTCTGGCCCTGTTAACCGAGGTTGCCGGGTTTTATTACATGCTTTCAAACCTTTTCGGTATAGCCGGAGCTACATTGTGGAACTTTTTTGTAAATAACTGGTGGACGTGGAAAGGCTCGAAGCCCTTATAAACTGGTTGAAGCGCTGGCAATACCTCGGCATCGCCGTGATAGTAGTGGCCAGCTTTGTGCTTCACATGGGACTCATAATGCGTCCGGCCGAACCTTTGTTTGATGAAGTCCACTATGTGAACGATGCCCGGTATTTCCTTGAGACTGGTGATACCAACCGCGAAGAACACGTTCCGCTGGGCAAGCTCCTGGTGGCCGGTGGAATTCAACTTTTTGGAGATAACCCCATAGGCTGGCGGCTGATTGCCATATTGATGGGAACAGCTTCGGTTCTGCTTTTTTATCTCATTTGCCGGCGCTTAAAGTTGCCGGAGGCTGTCTGTTATCTGGCCACTTTTTTCTTTGCTTTTGAAAACCTGACCTTTGTACACGGCCATATAGCCATGCTCGACGGCTACAGCCAGTTTTTCTTGCTGCTTTCTTTCTGGCTTTACCTGAGGGGCAATTATGCAGTTTCGGCTGTTGCAGTAGCATTGAGTGCGCTTGCCAAGCTTACCGGCGCACTGGGCATAGTGGCCATTGGCATTCACTGGCTGCTCTACCGTTGCCCGGACTGGAAGCGCTTCATTCCCTCCATGATGCTGGCGCCTATAGCTTTTTTGGGCCTGTTGCCGGTGTTCGAGCTTGCTTATTGGGGTGAACTTAAAAACCCGATTGCCCGCAGCATCGAGATGCTGGAGCTGGCTGGCTCGATCACCTTTGCCGAATATGAACCCGGTGGAATCGCTTCACGGCCATGGGAATGGATATTTACGGTGGATATATTGCCCTACTGGTGGACGCCGCGCTTCCTGGGCATGATTAGCCCCACACTCTGGGTGCTTATCGTCCCTTCGGTTATCTATATGACGGTGCGCTCGCTTAAAGGGGAAGATGCCCCGTTGTTTCCGTTTGCCTGGTTCATAGCCCTGTATCTGCTTTGGGTACCGACCAGCCTTATTACCGACCGGGCAAGCCATATCTTCTATTTTTATCCAACTGTCGGGGCAATAGCGCTGGTGATGGGGATGATTTTTGGTAAACTGATCGAAATATCACGAAAAAGACATAAGGGCAAACTGCGCCTGTTTTTGAAGATAATCATACCACTGTACCTGGTTGGTCATCTGGTTGCTTTCATTATAATTGCACCTCCATCTATGTGGTGGTCGGTACCGGTTAGCATATTTGTTTACTTTTTCAGTTTTTTCTACCTCGGACTGGGCTCGACTCCTTATCCGGAGCCAGAAGAGCCTGTTCCGCTTTTGCCTGAGCAAGAGCCGGCACAAGCCGGACAGGCAGAAAGCGCTTAAAGGCTTCCTCCCGGCCCTGACTGCTTTTACCGGCCGGGCTTATCACCAGAGCCCGGTTGTGATATCATCATACTTATGGAAGTAAGCATTCTTATTGATGACGAGTTCGAGCAAAAGGTTGACCCTGTATTTTTAAAGCGGGTGGCCGAACTGGTTTTGGATGATGCCCGGCAGAAAGATAATATTGAAATAGAGCTGGTTGTTACTGGTGATGACCAGATTCGTCAATTAAACTCAGAATACCGCGATATTGACACAACAACGGACGTGCTGTCATTTGCTATGGCCAACGAGCCACCGCTGGCTAAAGGAGAGCCGCCAGCATTTACCTGGCCGGATGACGGCGTTGAGCATCTGGGAGAGGTTGTTATCTCTTTTCCCCAGGCAGCCCGGCAGGCAGAAGAACACGGATGTTCAATAACCCGGGAGATAGCCACACTGATTATCCATGGAGTGCTTCATCTGCTCGGATATGACCATGAAGAAGAAAAAGAAGCTTTTGATATGGAGCAAAAGGAAGAATTGTTATTAAAGCGGGCTGAGGAGTTTAAATAATGAATGTAACCGGCCTTTCAGGCAGCCCTCGGCCGGATGGAAACACGGTCCTTCTTTTAGAAAAATTTCTTGAGGGCGCTCTCAGCCGGGGCGCTAAAATTGAGAAGTTTGACCTTGCCAGGTTGAAAATAAGTCCCTGCTGGCACTGTGATGCCTGTGCGGTTACCGGACGGTGCCGGCAGGCTGATGATATGGATCGAGTTTATGCCAGTCTGAAAGAGGCCGATGTTATTGCGCTTGCCTCCCCTTTGCACTTTATGACGGTAACTTCTCACCTGAAGCTGGCCATCGACCGTTGCCAGGCATTATGGGCGTGCAAATATACGCTGGGCTTGCCGCCTCTTGAAGTGAAAAAAGAACGCAATGGCATATTTATAAGCGTAGGCGGGCAGAAAGGCAGCCACATTTTTGATGCAGCCAGGGTTACGGTGAAATCGCTTTTTACCAGCCTGGATGTAAACTATCGGGGCGACCTTCTGTATTCAGGCATTGATGAAAAAGGTGCGATTGCCCGGCACCCGGCTGCTCTTAAAGAGGCCTTTGAAATGGGCGCCCGGTTGGCCGGGGAGCAAAGCTAACAATCTACATTACAGATTTTTCGAATAACCGGTTTGCATGCTATAATCAGGTAGAACAACCATGGTTGGTTGAGAGTCAACTATAATTGCAATGATAGAGATATTGCGTAACCAAAAACTGGCTACTCGGTTCCAGATACTGGCAGAAATTGCCGGAAAAGGACCTTTTATCCAGCAAAGGGCTATTGCCAGGGAGCTGGGCATCACTCCTCAGGCCGTGTCAGATTATATTGCCCAGCTAGCCGGTGAAGGATTATTAATAGTTGAAGGACGCTCAAGGTACCGGCTTACTGCCGTAGCGGTAAACTGGGTGATTAAAACACTGGTAGATATCAACCATTATAACAACCGTGTCCAGAGAGCCATTAACAATATCGCTGTGTGTGCTGCGGTTGCCCAGACTGACCTTGATGCAAATCAGACCGTAGGTCTTAAAATGAAAGAAGGTCAGCTGGTTGCATTTAAGGGAGAGAGTGAGGGGGCAACCGGAACTACCGTTTCTGCAGCGAAAAAAGACGAGGATATAGGTATAACCAGCATTAAGGGGATTATTCCTCTCTCGATTGGCCGGGTTACCATCATAACTGTACCGGGCGTTGAAAATGGAGGCTCCGGCAGGGTTGATTACAGATGTCTGGCCGGCCACCTGGCAAGCTGTTTTCCGGTAGCCTCGCTGGGGCTTGAAGCCAGCACTGCTTTGGCCAGAGCCGGAGCAGATTTCCAGCGCTTTGGTGCAACCGAAGCAGTTATTGAAGCTGCAAGAAGCGGCCTTAGCCCATTGGTTGTTTGTGTTGATAGCCATACTTCCGGGCTTACAAACCGGCTGGCAGAAGCCCGTATCGGTTACCAGCTGGTCGATGCGACCCTGGCTTAATCCGGCATAAACAAAAAAGCTACCTTTGCTATTGACAACTGGCCCGGTTAACTCCACAATATACTTAGGTTAAGATAAATGATTATTATCAACCGTAATATTTAGAGGGGCAAAAGCAAATTATGCCAAAAAACAAAGCAGAGCTTATTAAAGATATCCTGGAGGCATCGGCTGAAATATTTGGTATTATCAGGCCAACTATTCCGCCGGGAAGCCTTTCCTCTGGCCTGACTTTAGCTCAACTGAGGGTGCTGCTGTTGCTCTACGGCGAAGGGCCCAGCCATATGAGTGCTATCGCCTCACAAATGAAAATCGCGCTCTCTTCGGCCACTGGAATTGTCGATAACCTGGTAAAGAAAGGCATGGTGTACCGCCAGATAGATAAAGAGGACCGGCGCCTGGTTGTTTGCCGGTTGACGCAATCCGGAGAAGAGTCAATTGGCAGATTGTGGTCAATGGGTGAAAATCAGATGGAAGAACTGCTGGAAGGGTTGAACCTCAGACAACTTGAAGCCTCAGCAGAAGTAGCCCATATGTTACTGGACAGTATAAGAAGCAAGCTTAACCTTAAACCAAATTGAGGCGAAAAATGTTGCTGAAAATAACTGAAGCTTTCGCCAGGTTTATAAAACGCAACCCCCTGTGGTTTATCATTATTGCTGTAATTATTTCCTTGACTGCAATTCCGGGCATTACGATGTTAAAAGCTGAAACCGGTTTTGCATCGTTGGTTTCTCCGGAATCTGATATTTATAAAGACAATGCTCGATATGAAGCTAGCTTTGGTGGTGAGCCATTCACCATTCTGCTCAAGGGCGAGATTGAAGAGGTGCTTTCTCCGGCCAACCTTTCAGCCACAGCCGAGTTTGAAGAATTTGTGTGCGATGACGAGCGGTACTGTTGCATCACCGGCCCGGTAGCTCTTCTGGAAATCGCCACCGGTCAATTATACAAACAGAATCCTCAGGCCATAGAAATGGCTGCATTTGATACAACCGGGAGATTAAATCCCCTGTTGCAGCCTCTTGTTGTCGACGATAAGCACGTTTTGATGCTTGTTACTCCGGTTGGAAACATGAGCGACGACGAATCCCTGAAGGCTGCCCGGGCGCTTGAGGATTTTTTTGAAGCAAACCCGCTGACGGGAGTAGAAGCAACCGTAATTTCCGATGCCGGACTGATAAATGCCATCAGTGTTAGCATGGGCACCGATATTGCCATATTGCTTGGCTTGTCTGTAGTGGTGATGTTGATAATTCTCATGATTTCTTTCCGGGTGCACTGGCGCCTGCTGTCTCTGGTAATGGTAGGCATAAGCGCACTTTGGACCTTCGGGCTTATGGGCTACTTATCAGTGCCCTTGAGCATGGCCACCATGGCCGTGCTGCCTATACTTATCGGCCTGGGCATAGATTTCTCCATACAGTTTCACAACCGCTATCAAGAGGAGATTGCCCGCTGTGGCAGCGTGGAAGAGGCGATTGTAATATCCATTTCCCGCATGTTCCCGATTGTTGGGGTGGCTCTACTGGCCACCATTGCCGGTTTTATTACCCTGTATATTTCTGAAGTTCCCATGATCCAGGATTTTGGGTTTATGCTGGCTGTCGGCATCATTATCAGCTATCTGGTCAGCCTGTTTTTGCTTCACAGTATTGTTTACCTGGCAGATAAAAGAACGCCGGTTGAAAAGCTGAAAATCAAATCGAAGCAGGCCAGCGGCCGCATTGAGGCCTACCTGGCAAAACTGGGCAGGATGGCAATACATCATACTGGCTGGATAATTATTGTTGCGTTGGTTTTTGCGATTGCCGGCGGGACTGTTGATAACTGGCTGCCCACCAATACAGACTATGAGGAACTAATGCCTCAGGATGAACCAGCTCTGGTGGAAATGCGTTATTTAAGAGAGATTACCGGCAGTGGTGGCCAGATAAGATTTTTGGTTGAGGCAGAGGATGTTACCAGCTTTGAGGTTCTTGCCTGGATGAATGACTTTCAGCAACAGGCAGCAGCCGATCATCCTGAAATAATATCAATTGACAGCCCTGCTACCCTGATAACCCAGGCAACCGATGGGAT
>PWTP01000096.1 GCA_003563865.1 Dehalococcoidia bacterium | reverse complement strand
TCAGGAAATACAAGGTCATAGCAGATGTGCATGCCTACAATCCCTGTCTGGCTCTCAAATACCTGGAAGGGTTGAGGGCAGCAGTCAACAAAACGGTCAATGCCCAAAAATGGCAGGTGTTTTTTGTGGTATTTACCTATAATCCCCTGAGGCCCGATAAAAACAGCAGAGTTAAACAGGCCGCCCCCCTCTTTTTCAAGCATGCCTAAAATAATATGTGTACCCAGCTTTTGGCAAAGTTGAGCCAGTATTTCAGTGCTGGGGCCGGGTATGGTTTCAGCCAGAGGCTCGGCCTCTGCCCGGCTGTTAAAAATATAGCCTGTAAGGCAGCACTCAGGGAACACTATCAGATTGACATTGTTGCCGGCAGCCTGCTTTGAAAACCGGATTATTTTATCCAGATTACGGTCGGTTTCAGTAAATAGCGGTTCAATTTGGGCTGCGGCTATTTTAACTTTTGCTGGCACTTTTCCTCCTTATCCGACTTTATTAAACTCAGCTGTTTTTGCTGATCAGGTTTCGCACCAGGCTTGTTTCATCCTGCCTGGTTTTCACCAGGCCGTCCAGTTTTGCATCATGGACTATTTGCAGGACTTCTCCAACCCGGGGGCCGTGAGGCACTCCCAGCAATTTAACTTCATGGCCGTCGAGTTCCGGCTTAATATACTGCAGGGTTTTAAGATAATAACCGAGATTCTTTTTTACGGCCGGTTTACTGTTTGTAATCATACAGGCGGTTATAGCCACTTGATCATAATTACTAAGCAGCCGGTATAAAGCACTGGCCCGCAAGCCGGCGCAATCAAGTAGCCCGAGCCGGCTGTTTAACAAATTGCCTTCATGTAATATTTGAAAATCACCGGCAGTCAGGCTTAACCTTGCAGCAAGTTTTTGGATTTCAGTCTGGTTAAAAGAAGAACATGTTAAGGCCAGGTATAAAGAGAAAGAGGGAGTCTCCGGTTGGCAAATATCTCTTGCTTGCTTGAACCAGTTGCTTTCGCGGCAGCCAAAAGTAAAGCTATCGTTCACCTGGCTCAATACTGACAAATCACCGGCCCGCTTTAAAGCCTTTTCAGGGAACGCTTCTCTAAAAATACACTCGAATTCATAACGTAATCTCTCAGGGGTAATAGTAGCAAGGTATTTTTTATGCTCAATCAGGCAGGCAAGCGTTTTAGGTTCAATGTTAAAACCGAACCGCTGTTCGTACCGGATAGCTCTGAAAATGCGGGTAGCATCATCTGAGAAGCTCTGTGGATGAAGTATGCGAATTAAACCCTTTTCCATATCAAGCCTGCCACCTGAAGGGTCAATTAGTGTGCCAAAATCAGATCTGTTTAAAGAAACAGCCATGGCATTAATGCTGAAATCACGCCGTTTCAAGTCGTCTTCCAGAGAACCCGGCACCACTTCAGGTAAAGCACCCGGTGAGGTGTAGCTTTCAGAACGGGCAGTAACCACATCCAGTGAATAGTTATTAAACTGGATAGAGGCCGTTTTAAACCGCTGGTGAGCAGTTAAGCCGGCAGAGTGCCTTTCAGCCAGCTCCTTTGCCAGATCTAAAGCGTTTCCTTCTATAACCAGGTCTATATCCAGCCCGGGGCGCCTCAGGATTAAATCCCTGACGCGTCCACCGACAATGTACAGCTTCCAGCCTTTAGCGTGGCAGATATCGGCTGCTTCTTCCAATAATGCAAACATATCGGGCGG
Organism: Dehalococcoidia bacterium; assembly: GCA_003563865.1. Lineage (GTDB taxonomy): Bacteria > Chloroflexota > Dehalococcoidia > Dehalococcoidales > CSSed11-197 > CSSed11-197. The sequence goes on along the minus strand of PWTP01000096.1, from coordinate 1,943 downwards.
AAGTTCTGCCCTAAGTCCATCCAGTAAACCGACCATTTTTGATGATTTTTTCCCTTGCCTTTATTTCCGGGCGTATTATAGCATACCGAAATCAAGGCAATTACGAAGCCAGGCCGGCAATAAGAATGCGCAGGCCGATGGCAACAAGCAAAAGCCCACCGATAAACTCTGCCCGCCTTCCAAGCAGTGGCCCGGAGCGGTTGCCGATGACAAAACCCAGAGCAGATGCGGTAAAGGCAACCACCCCGATGATTATACTGGCTTTAATAATAGAAACTTCAAGCACAGCAAAACTCAAGCCCGCTGCCAGTGCATCTATGCTGGTAGCTATAGCCAGCGTGATAAGCGCCAGGCCGCGGGTATAATCGCTGGAGCCTGCCGGTTCTTCCCGTCCTTTGAACGACAGCCATATCATGCGGCTGCCAATAAACACCAGCAGTAAAAAAGTCACCAGGCTGCCGGCCTGGGCAAGGTAGTAAACCACTGTTTGGCCTATTAACCATCCCAGTACCGGCATCAGTGCTTGAAAAAGCCCGAAGGCAACAGCAACCCGGAGTAAGGCGGGTATGGAAAATTTTCTTACTGAAATACTTATTCCGATAGCAACAGCCAGGCAGTCAGCCGAAAGGCCAAGTGCAATGACTATTATCGAGTAAATATCAAGCTGAGGCATGTTCTAAAGTGTGCCACAATCATGTTTATACCTCAAATTAATTTACCCGGCAAATAATTAGCAAAAAAATCTAGTTCTGGTAAAAATATTAGACAGATACGGGCATTTACCCGGTCTTAAGGGTTATAATAAGGGTTAATTTTTACAACACAAACGGAGGGTGTTAATGAATCCGAGAAAAAATAACCCTCAAACAGAACATTTCCCACGTCTGGTAAAGGTTTATCACCTGATTGCCGGCAATCCCGGAGGTATTACTGCCAGAGAGCTGGCCGGCAAATGCCAGGTGAATGTACGTACCATCTACCGTGATATCGAGGATCTGGAGAGGGCCGGAGTCCCGTTATGGGAAGAGAGGCATAAATATGGCATTGAATCTGCTCACTTCCTGCCACCCATAAGCCTGACCGTACCAGAGGCCGTCCAGATATTTCTTGCTCTCCGGTTGTTGTTGCAGTTTTCACGCCGTTACAGCATGGATGTAGCCAATCTTTTTTTAAAGCTGGGGCCCGCGGTGCCGGCTCCTTTGCGCCAAGAGATCAGCAAAGCTTCAAGCTGGATGCTGAACTTCTCTTCAGAGCCGCGCCTTGCCCGCAACCTTTCATTACTGGGTCAGGCATGGGTAAGCCGCCAGCGAGCAAGGATAGCTTACTGTTCAATTGAGGCTGAAAGTCCAACCAGCCGTATTATTGAGCCCTATTTCATTGAGCCGGCCGCCGCTGGGCGTTCAAGCTATGTAATAGCTTACTGCTGTTTGAAAAATGAAATACGAACCTTCAAGGTTGAAAGGATAGAAAGCGTTTATCTTACCGGAGAATATTACGAGATTCCCGAAGACTTTGATGCTAACAAATACCTGAGCCCTTCGCTTGGTATTATTGTTACTCACGAAGAGGCTAAATCGGTGAACCTGAGATTTAAACCGGAGCTTGCACGCATCATCGGAGAATCGGTCTGGCACCCTTCTCAAGAATTAAAAAAGAAGCCTGACGGGTCGCTTTTGATGAAGATGACTGTTAACGAGACACCGGAACTGGTAAGCTGGATCCTGGGTTGGGGCGACCGGGTTGAGGTAATCGGACCGGAAAGCCTGAGGAGCACCATAAAGAAAAAAGTTGAAAAAATGGCTGCTGTTTATGCAAAATAAACGATGGACTTTTTGGACTTTTCAAAATTATGGCCCGGGATGTAAATATGACTGAAGTTTATCTTGATATTGAAACCACCGGATTGTCACCGGGTTCGTGCTCTATAACTGTTGTCGGGTTAT
>PWTP01000107.1 GCA_003563865.1 Dehalococcoidia bacterium | reverse complement strand
CTGACTTCCAAAGACTGGCCTGGCCTCCCCAGGTTAGCAAATACAAAGCCCCGTCATCCGGATAATCCGGCGAAGGGGCAAAATCAACAATGGCATCTATAGCCGTATCAACAAAAGCTGACTGGTCCCAAAAACGGCCTTGTTGCGAGAAAGATAGACCGCTTTCAGCGCCCCGGGTAGCGGCATAGTATCCATTATTTGTAATATTTACGCTGGTAACTCCTTCACCGGTTGGGGGTTTGGCTGCCACCTCCCAGCTGTATCCCTGGTTCTTGCTCAGGATAACTTGCGAAGAAAGAGCCGCACCGGCAATTATTACATTACTCCCTGAGGTCTCAAGTGAAGAAATATCCACACTGTCCAGGCCCATAGCACTGCCTGCATCAAGAGATACAGACTGGCTGGAACCTGCACCTTCCAGCATATTAACCCGGTAGACATCCCCATTATTAACACCGGTATCCAGAGCTGCAATAAATGTAAGGTGCTCATCTTCAACCGACCCCTCAACCGGAGAAATCGAAGCCCCTTCAAGCTCTGGTAAAGGCAGACCGGCAGAATCAGATAGCACGACGTCATCCCAGACATTACCCCAGCCGGTATTGCCGGCCATAAAAGTCATGATGCTTTGCTTGCCATTGGCACCTATAGCTGCCAGCTCTAAATCAAGGCCTCCGGCAGACAAAAATTTAACCGCAAAAACATCCAGCCCGGTCAGGCCAGCATCCTGCCATCGGGCAAGAAAGCGGCCGGGGGTTAAAATATATATTCCACCATGCTCGCCCGAGCGTAAATCCCGGGTGCCCGCAGCTATAAACTCTTCACCCTGCCGGGATATTACATCTATGGATGTAATGGTAATATTATCATCAATGCCGGGTAAATTAGCCAAAGGTGAAAAGGACTGGCCTCCGTCCACAGACCGGTAGACATGTTCTTCAGTGGAATAGTAAATAATATTTTCATTTGCTGGAGAGGTGCACATATCTATAAAGCCTGTAAAGATATGGCCTGATTCCTGCCAGCTGTTGCCACCGTCTCTGGAAGCATAAAGCCGGTTCCCGTCTCCCGACAGTACAGCATATTCAACCGTTCCATTAATCCCGGAAAGAATTTGCAGAACATCTGAGCCCGGAGCCAGTATAGAACCGGGTAAATCTTCGCTTCCCGGAATACCAACCTCGTTCCAGCGGGCAATTGAATGAGTTTTTCCAGCGTTTAATTTTGGCGGGTAAACCAGAAAACTCGAAACAAGAATCACCGAAATCAGCAGGAGCAAGAACACACGGTGCATTGCCAAAGTCTAATGCTTAAGATAAAGGCAGGTCAAATATTCACCTTTTTCAGTCAGAAAAAATTGACATTCTTGTCAATGCTCATTATATTGTGGATAACAAAAACATGGTTGCCGGTTTTTTAAATAAAACAGATGAAAGCAAACGACCAACCAATTGAAATTGAACATTTAAACCGGATAAACGAGTACGGCTCAGATGATCTTTTTATCTGCTGTGCCGGATTTGAAGACCGCTGCATTCAATCTGTAGCCAAAATGGGAATGGCTTTCCGCACCCGTTTCAGCATCATTTTTGTGGTTGAGGATCCTTTTTACAAACAGCAGGTTGACACCAACCTGTTCAAGCTCCAGGCAGAACTGGGCAAGCGAACCGGTGAAGGAGTCTTTGTCATCCGGTGCCAGCGTGACACCCCAACCGAAGCCATAAACCAGCTAAGAAGTGTCTGGAAGCGCTGTCAACCAAAGGACATGGATGAGCCGTATATAACCATTGACATCTCGAGTTTTACCAAAATTTATTTGCTGGAATTATTATATTTTCTGGTTGCCGAACAAAACATGGGCATTCCCCGCCTTATACACACCACCCAAACCTATGCCCCCACCCGTTTGACCCGGGGCGTTGAACAGATAACTACTGTGCCCAATTTCTTCGGCAGTGTCTCCATGGAAAAGGACGCGCTACTTATCATATTTTTAGGCTTTGAACCGGAGCGGGCTTTAAGCATATGGAAACATTTCAATCCTGTCCGCACAATAGGCATTATAACCAGCCCTCCGCGAGACGGTAAAGCAGAATACCTTGAATATGCAAAGCGCAATAATGCCCGCCTGCTTTCAATGCCTAACGTAGAGACAAGAACTGTGCCCCCGGACGACCCCTATGCTGCCAGAAATGTGCTGGAGGCGATTCATCATGATGTGAAAGATGGATACAATATGATTATTGGCCCCTTCGGCACCAAGTCTCAGACAGTGGGGGTATTCCTGTTTTGCCTCGAGCACCCCAGGGCTCAAGTAGTATACTCGTTCCCCTCAAATTACACCCGCAGTTATATTAACCGGCTGCCAGGCAGTACTTTACTGCTTCCCATGACTCCAAATTTCAGACCATAAAAGCATGTTGGGTTTAATTCACTGCCTGTAAAGCCTGACTATCAAATTTGTGTAATATTTACAATTACTTGTCTAGCCCAACCCTTTGTGTTATTCTGTTGACAGGCGAGGAAAATGACCACAGAGAAACAAAAAGCCCTGGAATTGGCCGTAGGCCTGATAGAGAAGCAGTTCGGCAAAGGCGCCATAATGAAGCTTGGAGCCGATGCTATACTTACCAGAGTTGAGGGCATCCCTACCGGAGCGCTGTCACTGGATCTGGCTTTGGGCATAGCAGGTGTCCCCCGTGGCCGTATCACTGAGATATATGGGCCTGAAGGTTCAGGCAAAACCACACTGGCGCTGCATGCCATCGCAGAAGCGCAGAAATTAGGTGGCAGCGCAGCTATAATTGATGTGGAACATGCATTAGATCCGGTTTATGCCTCTAGCATAGGTGTAAACATAGAAGAACTGCTCATCTCTCAGCCTGACAGTGGTGAAGAAGCACTTGAAATTGCCGAACGCCTGGTGCAAAGTGGAGCAATTGACATCCTGGCAATAGACAGTGTCGCTGCACTGGTACCAAGAGCTGAACTGGAAGGAGACATGGGAGACTCTCATGTCGGCCTGCAGGCCAGGTTGATGTCTCAAGCGCTTAGAAAACTCACTGCAGCTATCGGGCGCTCGGGCACAGCAGTAATCTTCATTAACCAGCTCAGGGAAAAGGTAGGCATTATTTTTGGCAATCCAGAGGTTACTCCCGGCGGAAGGGCATTGAAATTCTATAGCTCGGTACGCATAGACCTACGGCGCATTGAGACCCTCAAGCAGGGAACCAATGCGGTTGGCACACGCATCAGGGCTAAAATTGTCAAAAACAAGGTAGCCCCTCCTTTCAGAACCGCCGAGTTCGATATCATGTTTGCCTCCGGTATAAGCCGGGAAGGCAACATCATGGATCTGGGCGTAGAGATGGGAGTAATTAAAAAAGCTGGGGCTTTCTTCTCTTATGGTGACACTCGTCTGGGGCAGGGCAGGGAAAATGCCAGGGAGTTCCTTGTCGATCATCCTGAAATTGTTCAGGAAATTGAAAAAGAGGTTAAGGCCTCAGCAGTCACCGGTCCAGGCAAAGTGGGTAGCCATACCGATTAGCCATGAGCTAGTCCGGCTAACACAATTAAATATAATCGAGATAGTGTGAAAGCTGAGGCATATATGCCTCAGCTTTCACACTATCTCGATTATATTTAATTGTGTTAGCCGGACTAGCTCATG
>PWTP01000169.1 GCA_003563865.1 Dehalococcoidia bacterium | reverse complement strand
GTAAAGTTTATTACCTGATAGCTAGTCGGAATTCTAGCACCGAAAGGCAACCTTGTCAACTGCAGGCTAATTATGGTAATATTTCTCGGTTTTTGGATGCTTTTTACAAAGCTTTTTAAGCTTGACAGCGATAAAATAGCTGTGCTATTCTTATAGGCTGTTGCTTATCACTCAGGTGGCAAGAACCAAGGGCTAACGATAAGTTAGTCCTTCATATTGCAGAGGGTGGGCTTGTCCCATCCTTTTTGAAATTACTACCTGGTAATTAAGGGGGAGAAATTTGCCCACGGTAAATCAATTAGTTAGAAAAGGTCGTGAGAAGGTTGGTGAAAAAACCAAAACTCCGGCGCTGCGGTTTACTTTTAATGCCTTAAAAAACCGGTCCAGCAAAGGACGCAGGGGTTCACCACAGAAAAGGGGTGTTTGCGTTCAAGTCAAAACTACCACCCCTAAGAAGCCCAATTCGGCTCTGCGTAAGATTGCCAGAGTAAGGTTAACCAATGGTATTGAGGTAACAGCCTATATACCGGGTGAAGGTCACAACCTGCAGGAACACTCTGTGGTTTTGATACGAGGAGGGCGTGTGCCGGATTTGCCCGGTGTACGTTACCATATTGTACGCGGTGCTCTGGATGCCAGCGGGGTCAATAATCGCAAGCAGGGGCGCAGCAAATACGGTGCCAAACGATCCAAGAAAGCAGCCTAGAGCAGGAGAATATAAATGCCAAGAAGAAGCCAAATAAGAAAACGTGAATTATTGCCTGATGCCAAATATGGCAGTCTTTTGGTTGCTCTTTTGATCAATAAGATGATGTACGGTGGCAAGAAAAGCATAGCAGAAAAAGTAATTTACAATGCTATGGATATAATTGAACAGAAAGAGAAAAAGGAACCACTGTCGGTTTTAGAAGCGGCTTTTAGCAATGTTACTCCAATAGTCGAAGTTCGTCCGAGACGTGTAGGCGGTGCCACTTATCAGGTTCCGGTGGAAGTCAGAAAAGGACGTAATACTTCGCTGGCTATGCGCTGGATTATTAAGGCCTCCCGCGCACGCAGTGGGCATTCCATGCCAGAAAAGCTGGCAGCTGAGTTGCTGGATGCTTATAAAGGACAGGGAGCTGCTATTAAAAAGCGTGAAGAAACCCACAAAATGGCTGAGGCCAACCGGGCTTTTGCTCATTATCGATGGTAGTTATTTATTAATATGTTAAACAATGGTATAGATCGTGACCAGTAAAATTGTTGACAAAGGGCTTAATAAACAGCCCTTGACTGAAAGAAAAGGTATGCCCAGAAGTTATCCGCTAGAAAAAATACGTAACATCGGTATCATTGCTCATATTGATGCTGGTAAAACCACAGTTACCGAACGTATCCTGTTCCACACCGGCCGTACATATAAGATCGGCCAGGTGGATGAAGGCACTACGGTTATGGACTGGATGGACCTGGAAAAGCAACGTGGGATTACTATCGTATCTGCAGCCACTACATGCTACTGGCAAGATTACCGTATTAACATTATTGATACTCCCGGGCATGTAGATTTTACTGCGGAGGTTGAGCGTAGCTTAAGAGTGCTTGATGGTGGCGTGGTAGTGTTTGACGGTGTGATGGGTGTCGAAGCGCAGTCCGAAACTGTGTGGCGACAGGCAGATAAATACGGCGTTCCCCGCATATGCTTTATCAACAAAATGGACCGCACCGGGGCGAACTTCGAACGATGTATAAAAATGATAAAGGAACGCCTTGGGGCCAGGCCGATAGCTATACAGGTCCCAATAGGTAAAGAGGATTCATTTGCCGGGGTAGTGGATCTTGTTGAGAATAAGGCCTGGTTCATGACCGGCCAGAAGGACGGCAAAATGGATGCCGGTGATATACCGGAAACCGAAAGGGAGCGGGTGGAAGAATACCACAAAAAGCTCATCGAAAGCCTGGCTGAAGAAGATGATCATATAATGAATGCCTATATCGAAGGGCATGATATTTCAGCTGAAGAGATTAAAACTGCCATTCGCAAGGTTACATTGTCCAACAAGGCTATTCCGGTTCTGTGTGGCAGCGCACTTAAGCATAAAGGCGTAACCCTTCTGCTGGATGCTGTGGTTGATTATTTACCGTCACCGTTGGATATGCCACCGGTAACAGCTATTGATATTAAAACAGACGAAGAAGTTATACGGCCGGTAGATGATGACGCTCCTTTTTCAGCCCTTGCTTTTAAAGTAGTTGCTGACCCTTTCATCGGACGCCTGGTTTATTTGAGAGTGTACTCGGGCAAAATAAAAGAAGGTGCCCAGGTTTATAATGCCACCAAACAAAACAGAGAAAGAATTGGCCGGCTGGTGCTTATGAATGCCAACCGTTATGAAGAACTGGCTGAAGCTGATGCCGGAGCTATCGTGGCTACAATGGGGCTCAAAAGCACCTTCACCGGTGATACCCTTTGCAATATGGTTCAACCCGTTTTGCTGGAATCAATAAAATTCCCTGAACCGGTAATATCTGTAGCCATTGAACCCAAAACCCGTAGTGATCAAGATAAAATGGGTCAAGCTTTACAAAAACTGGCTGAGGAGGATCCCACCTTTATAGTTGCCTATAATAACGATACCGGCCAGACGGTGATATCCGGTATGGGTGAGTTACACCTGGATGTTATCGTAAGCCGCATGATGAGTGAATTTAAGGTCGGAGCCCAGGTTGGTAATCCCAGGGTGGCATTTAAGGAAGCCCTTCGCCGGAGCGTTAAAGCCGAAGGAAAATTTGTACGTCAATCCGGTGGCCATGGACAATATGGACATATTTGTGTTGAATTTACACCACTTAATAGAAATCAGGGCTTTATTTTTGAAGATAAAATAAAAGGTGGGGCAGTTCCCAGAGCTTATGTTTCTGCAGCCCAGAGTGGCATTAAAGAAGCCGCCGAGACCGGTGGCCTGAAGGGTTACCCTGTGGTTGATTTTAAGGCTACTGCTTTTGACGGCAGCTATCATGATGTTGATTCTTCTGAAATGGCTTATAAAATGGCAGGATCGCTGGCCTTTAAGGACGCCCTGGCAAAAGCCGGTACTGTTGTTTTAGAGCCGGTTATGAAGATAGAGGCAACCGGCCCTGAAAACTTTATGGGTGATATTATTGGAGATCTGAATGCCAGACGCGGCCAAATACAGGGCATCGAAACAACCGACGATACAGTAACGGTTAAGGCATTAATACCTCTTTCCGAAACGTTTGGTTATGCTACTGCTTTAAGGTCAATCACTCAAGGCCGGGCAAATTATGCCCTTGAGTTTTATGAATATCAGGAAGTACCTGAGTCTGTTATGGCTCAGCTTAAGTAGGCAAATCAGGATAGAAGATGACAAAACAAAAAATCAGAATTAAACTAAAGGCTTTTGATCATAAGGTTCTTGATCAGGCGGCACAGCAGATTGTTGGCGCCCTGGAACGCACCGGAGCCACTGTGGTGGGCCCGATACCACTTCCTACCCATATTAATCGTTACACGGTAATCCGGTCTCCATTCATCGACAAGGACTCCCAGGAACACTTTGAGATGAGGACACATAAACGCCTGATTGATATTATGGAAACCACCTCAAAAACAGTTGATTCACTTACCGAGCTGAATTTACCAGCCGGGGTAAGTATAGATATTAAAATTTAAAGGTTAAGTTTAT
>PWTP01000145.1 GCA_003563865.1 Dehalococcoidia bacterium | reverse complement strand
CGAATAGGTTCTTCAACCGCTTTTTTGACAATATTAGCACCGGTTGCCTCATCGCCGGTAAGCGATAATCCTTCAAGTACTTTAAGTGAATTAAGCAGGCTGATGCCACCACCGGGAAGTATTCCCTCTTCAATGGCTGCACGGGTAGCAGCCAGTGCATCTTCAACTCTGTGCTTCTTCTCTTTCATTTCAGTTTCAGTGGCAGCTCCAACCTTAATAACAGCTACACCACCGGCCAGCCGTGCCATACGTTCCTGGAGTTTTTCACGGTCGAAGTCAGATTTGGTCTCTTCAATCTGAGATTTAAGCTGCTTGATTCTATCTTGAATGGCCTGGGGGTCTCCCTTGCCTTCGATGATAGTCGTATTATCTTTATCAGAAACTACTTTACGTGCCTGGCCCAGATCTTCGATGTTGACTGCATCAAGTTTTCTGCCAACTTCTTCAGATATTACCTGGCCACCGGTAAGAACTGCTATATCCTGAAGCATTGCCTTGCGCCGGTCACCAAAACCGGGAGCTTTAACTGCCAGCACGTTCATAGTGCCCCGCAGCTTGTTGACTACCAGGGTTGCCAGTGCTTCACCTTCGACGTCTTCTGCTATGATAAGCAGGTTTTTGGTAGTCTGAAGTATCTTTTCAAGTGTCGGTAAGATATCTGCTATAGCAGATATCTTTTTGTCGGTAATAAGTATGTAGGGATTTTCAATATCTGTTTCCATGCGAGCTGAATCGGTAACGAAATAGGGACTGATATAACCGCGGTCGAACTGCATGCCTTTTACAAACTCGGTTTCATATTCAGTACCCTTCGACTCTTCCACGGTTATAACGCCATCGTTGCCCACTTCCTGCATGGCATCAGCTATCAAATTGCCGATTTTGGTATCTTTGGCAGTAATAGTGGCTACCTGAACAATTTGATCCCTGCCTTCTACCGGGGTTGAAGTCCTCTTCAGTTCTTCCATAATGGCACTGGTTGCTTTTTCAATACCTCTTTTTAACCCTAAAGCGTCAGCCCCGGCAGCAATATTCTTAAATCCTTCACCGATCATGGCTGCTGCCAGAATAGTGGAAGTTGTAGTGCCATCACCGCAAGCATCATTGGTTTTTGACGCTGCTTCTTTAACCAGCTGAACGCCCATGTTTTCGAAAGGTTCAGGCAGTTCAATTTCCTTGGCAATGGTCACGCCATCATCAACAATGGCAGGTGCGCCCCATTTTTTGTCAAGAGCTACCGGGCGCCCTTTGGGTCCAAGAGTTACCCTTACTGAGTCAGCCAGTGCATCTACGCCTTTTTTTAAGCTCCGGCGGGCTTCTTCTCCGAAAATTAACTGTTTTGCCATAAATTCCTCCTTAATAATTTCTTTTTAGTATTTTTTCTTAACTAATCTTTATGCCTTTTTTGCCAGTATACTGTTTTCAGACAGAATGATGAGTTCTTCATCTTCTACTTTGATTTCAGTGCCGCCGTATTTGGTGTATAAGACAATATCACCTTCCTGGATATCCATAGCTACCGGTTCACCCTTGTCATTGCGTTTGCCGGGGCCTACAGCCAGCACTTTTCCTTCTTGTGGCTTCTCTTTTGCAGTAGCAGGTAAAACGATGCCGCCTTTGGTTACTTCTTCTGCCTCTATAGGCTTGACCAGTACCCGGTCTCCCATGGGTTTGATTTTAATTGCCATTCTTAATCCTCCTTATTCCTAGATTTATTTTTTTCAAAGGGCAATTACTTAGCAATCTCCGCCGGAGATTGCTAAGTAATATAATAACCTAAACTGGCAAGTCTTGCAACAATAAATATGGAACAACCACTGCAGCTGTCAGGATTAAAGGTTCTATAAAGAATAAAAAATTTCAAGGTTGGCAGTGAATACACCGGTTATTTAGTTTAGTCGGAAGTGTTAATATTTAAACCATTCTTAGAGAAGGGCTGGCATCCAGATTAAGGCCATCCGGAGCTCTCCTGCCTGCCTGGAAATAACCGCATGCGGCCACCATAGCTGCATTATCAGTACACAATGGGGGAGAAGGAATAGAAACCGGGATGACACTTTTGCTGGTTATTTCGCTCCTCAACAACCGGTTGGCAGCTACTCCACCAGAAAGTAATATCTGGTTTACACCGAATTCCCTGGCAGCGCTGGTTACTTTATGAACCAGCACATCAACCACTGCCTGGCGGAAACTGGCCGCAGCGCTGTTAACATTATTGATCTTTCCGCTTTGCTTCATTCTCAACAGGCAAGTTTTTAACCCACTGAAACTAAAATCATAAGTGCCTTTCAACCAGGCACGGGGCAACTCAATATCGGTAATACCTAATTCAGCTGCTCTATCGACTGCAGGGCCTCCTGGATAACCTAATCCAAGAATCCGGGCAGCTTTGTCAAAAGCCTCTCCGGCTGCATCATCTCTTGTATGGCCTAACAAACAATACTCACTATGATCCTTCATCAGTACAAGGTCGGTATGCCCCCCCGAAACTATCAGGCAAATCAAAGGCAAATCCGGCCTCTTTTTACCCAGCCAATTGGCATATATATGCGCTTCCAGATGATTGACACCAATTAAAGGAATTCCGCATGCAAAGCTGATCGATTTGGCAGTATTGACTCCAACCAGCAAAGATCCGGCCAGCCCCGGCCCATGAGTTACAGCCAGGGCATCAATATCAGCCAGCTTCATAGATGCCTGCTCCAGTGCCTTATCAATCACGGGGATCATGGATAGTAAATGCTGACGGGAGGCAACTTCTGGAACTATACCACCGTATCTGGCATGAATATCAACTTGAGAACTTACAACATTAGCTACTATGCAGTGACCATCTTGAACAATGGCAGCAGCAGTTTCGTCACATGAAGTTTCTATTCCGAGAATATACATTATATATAAAGTATTATATCACAGCCATAACCCTCCAACCGGTAAAGGCAAAACCAGTAATGAATAACCCGGACAACTTTAATTGACTGGCTATAAAGCCCGTGTTATTATAGCCAAAGAGCAAAACTAGTTTATTACCAGCATATGACAGTACTCAATACACTTGTCGAAGAGATAATTAATTGCCGTTCCTGCAGGCTGGCTGAGGGGCGCACAAATGTTGTGCCCGGTGAAGGCTCATGGCAGTCCGGGCTTATGCTCATCGGTGAAGCCCCCGGATTACAGGAAGACAAGCAGGGGCGTCCATTTGTAGGTGCTGCCGGCAAATTCTTGGACGAGCTGCTGCAAATGATTGGCCTTAGCCGCCCGGAAGTATATATCGCCAATGTCATTAAATGCCGTCCGCCGCAAAACAGGGACCCTCAACCAGATGAAATTAATGTCTGTAAACCCTGGCTTGAACGCCAGATAAGCATTATAGAGCCAAAAGTAATAGTTACCCTTGGCCGTTTCTCTCTATCACTTTTCTTACCGGGTAAAACAATTGGCAATTGTCATGGGAAACCGTTTTGTATAAACGGTATTACTTATTTTCCCATGTATCATCCGGCAGCCGCGCTTCACCAGTACCGGCTGCGTGAAGTAATAAAATCAGACATGTTAAAAATACCCGAGCTTCTTCTCGAGCAGCAGACAAATGGTACGAGTGAAGAAGCTGGTGACCCACCTGCACAACAGTTAACATTATTTTAAATTGAAGGAATATTATGCAGCAAAGACGCCATAAACCCAAGTTGAAACTGATCCCTCTCGGAGGACTGGGAGAAATCGGAAAGAATATGATGGTCATCGAATATGATAATGATATTAT
>PWTP01000029.1 GCA_003563865.1 Dehalococcoidia bacterium | reverse complement strand
CGCTAGCAGAAGCAACATCGGGGTTACTGCAATCAACTCTAATCGTCAATATTATTGCGCTCGTGGTAATAATAGCTGGGATTATCGACAAAAAGATAGATTTATATCCGGGATATAATTGCAATGAATGAGTATTAACTCGTATAATCGGCCTGGATTAATACCCGCTTCGTGAGGATGTAAGATTGAGTGGAACAGAGCAGTTGAATGGTTCCGTTGATCCAAAAGATAAGCGTTCAATGGAGTTACTGCACAAAAGGGTAAGAGACCGGGCTTTATCACTGAGATGGAACCTGAATGGCCTCATGTTTGTGTATGTCTTTTTGATTATCGTGGTTATATTAACTTTGCAAAATATTAACAGTGCTTATGTGGCAGTGGTGGCTGTTATCGGACTGTTGCTTATTTGGTTTTACAGTTCTTCGCGGTTAAAACAGCTGGAAGAGCAGTTCTACCAGCAGGAAATCCTTGATTATGCTGATTTAATTGCTGACCATCCAAAATATGATTCCGGCACTGAAGCGTTTATTCCGGAAATTCCTTCGGCTTCCCCTTTGACGGCCAGGGAACTCGAGATACTGGCTCATATGGCCAAAGGTAAAAGAAACAAAGAGATAGCATTCGGATTGAAAATAAGTGAGAGCACGGTAAAAAACCACATCAGTAATATTTTTGAAAAACTTGATATTTATGACCGCATACCGGTAGTTTTGCTGGCTATAAATTCCGGTTGGATTAAATACGACAGCCAGAAGAAGACTAGTCCTTAGCCTGGCAAGCCTTAAATTTTACACTACTGAACCCTCTGCTGCTCGACATTATCGCTATCTTATCGTTTTTACATACAAAAAGGTTGTCTCAGAAGCTGTGATTATTTTGCCTTTGAGAGATTCAAGTTCTTGTTGTGCGCTGTTCGAGAGTTATGGCTGGCTGTTTCTAAGGCACGAGACCGCCTGATGGGAAGAATCCAATAAAATTTGCACGTATCATTAACGGAACTAGTTCTATTTACCCATAGACTTTTACCCTGGTGGAAATGTATATTAAATCTAAATCGATATCACCGATATACTGTTATGGAGCTTGTGCTTATCTTTAAAGGAAAGGCTTATGAAAAAAATGCTTAAGGGAAGTGTTAGACGTTTTTGCCGGGACGAGCATGGCCATATATTCATAATCGCTCTTATCATATTGGCTATAGGCAGCCTTACGCTGGCTCCCTTGTTGAACTATATGGGTACCGGCTTGAAAGCAGGCCAAACTTATGAGAACAAAACCATGGAGTTTTATGCGGCCGATTCAGGAATAGAAGATGCTATCTGGCACATTCTTAATAACGGAGAATTCCTCGCAGGAGTTCCGGGCACAACCTCAAATTTGATTAGCTATTACTGGGATGAAAGCTCTACAGAAACTGGCCTACCGCCATATCCTGACACTGGCTATGAATCTCTGAAATATCAGCTCAGCCACCCAATTAATGATTGTGATGTCGAAGTAATCCTTACCCGTATTCCGGGGGGTGTTTTTGTTGTAACTTCAACAGCAATTAAAGATGATTCAAGCACCGCTATCAGGACTTTTATCGAGCCAAGCTATGTAGTAACGACCATTCCCGGTAGCGGACCTTCGGGTGTGTTTGAAAACGCCGCAACTGCTCTTGATGGCAACGTAAACATTGGGGGAAATGTGTACATCTCCTCAACTCCCGATCCTGGTAATGCAAATATTCACGCCAACGGAGATGTTAATTTTTCCGGTGCAGCCGCAACAGTAGACGGTAATGTTACTGCCACTGGTGAAATATCACCCGAAGACTATCCAGGTATTAGTGGTGATTCGCAGCCAGGTGCCGACGCCGTTTCTCCGCCTGATGTTGATATTGACCAGTTGATTGCCGAAGCAGAAGCAGAAGGCGATATTTACAATAATAATGTAAGTTTTAGCGGTGGACCTCCTGGACAAACCGACACTCTTGGTCCAACTCGCATCAATGGAAACTTAACCATTGGAGCTAATCGAACCGTTGTTTTGCAGGGAACCGTATATGTCGATGGAACCATCAGTGTGGGTGCCAATTCTTTGGTAAAAGGAGGCTATACCATTGTTGCGACCGGTGATGTCGATTTTACCGGTACCAGCGAGCTTGGCCTGGAGGATATTCCTTTTGTAATATCTACTGGTGGTGATATTACCGCTACCGGTACCAGTTGGGTTTCAGCCGTAATGTATGCTATGGATGGTGATGTTACCCTTAAGGGGAATTTTACTGTCAAAGGATCGGTTATTGGCAACAATGTATATAGTCAAGGTAATCCAAATATCATGTATCCCGTAGGTCTATCCGATATATTCGACCCTTCGGAACCGGGCGAGGAGGATGAAGAAACCACGTCAATTTCTGATATTGCTGTTCGTTCATACATAATTAGTTAATGCCAAAGTTATCACTGGAACAAAGATTTCAATAAACATTACCGGTATATCATGCGGCGAGGGGGGATAAAAGGGCATTGATATGGTAGGTTAACACTGGTTCAGGTGATTGCAACTCTTATTCCAGTATACTGGGGTACGTTATTTCACTGACTAACCATCACTTCTTGGATTTATTACACTTTTTTGGAGTTCTTTTAGCAATATGCTACTTGGCCACGGTGATATAAAAACATTGGAGAACAGGTAAAATGGACGGCCCGCAGTGGCTACAGGTGAAGCTGTTTCTTGAAGCTCAGATAATAAGTGGTTTTGTCTATCACCCGCAGGAAGACCGCCTGCTTGATATCCTGAGCTCCATATCGGTTAGAAGGCTTGAGAACCGCGGCAAATTCTTAGAGCTTAGCCAGGTAGATATACAGCACCTGGATGGCAAAGTGGAGAATTTGTCCTCTGCTTATATCAACAAGGCAACTGTTCATTTTGCAGTTACCTTAGATGCCGAATCGGCCAGAGGGTTGGGAAGCCGGGTTGGTGTCAAGACTTACCCTTATGTCGAAAAACAAACCCTGCCGGTAACACTACAGACACCAGCCTACATGCTTACTGGAAGCATGCACCACGCCAGTTATCAACAGGCCTGGCAGGTACTGGAGGAAGCAACAACCTTTCTTCCCCTTACCGGGGTTGATATACAGTCCTTAACAAGCAACACCACCTATAAAGCCCCGTTTGTGGCTGTAAATAAAGATCTAATTATTTCTTTGAAAAAAGAGGGGTAAGATTTTTTAGCATACCTCAGAGGAATATATACGAAAGCTTAGACAATATTTCTGGTCCCGATCGGTTTTGATGATGGAAATGGAGGCGGAGGATGGCATCAAATCATGCCGGTGATGAACTTATAGAAGATGCGGTTAAGCTGGCTTGGACAGATGTCAAACCCGACGAAACTTATAAGAAAACCCTTTTGAAACGGCTGCTGTCCAATTGTCCAGCCAAAACAGAAAATAACTCAGAAACCGGATTAGAGTCTGTAAAGGAAGTCAATCCGGATAAAAAACGTGACCATTGAATACTCCTCAAAGGACCGTTCACCGAAGAACCATTAGGACTTAGGCAATCAGTTCTGCCGGAAATTGCTTTGGTAGCAAATTTATCAAGCGCATAATCTATGCAGAACACTTCCGCAGAATAAAGTTCCAGCAAGGTCATATAGCCCCGAAAACCTCGGGGTTTTTCTTTTTATTCTCACCATCCGGGGCAGGGATTACCCGTATAAAGGTAGTAGTTTTTCGCGGTGAACAATCGCACTTTTTGTTTTATGCT
>PWTP01000002.1 GCA_003563865.1 Dehalococcoidia bacterium | reverse complement strand
CTTGATTGATGGCAGAGATATCATTTCATCAGCCTGGAGAGTTGTTCTTAATTGTTTGAGTTCATTATCTATATCATTGCCTTTTTTGGTTGCCAGGGTTATCCATAGATTAAAACTGTGGTTCCGAAGGTAAGCATGGCTGATAAGGTGATGCCGGTTAACAACCTTACTTGCATGTTCAACAAGCATATCGGGTAGCTTTATGGCAACCAGGGTCGTTTTATAATCCAGTGCATGAGGGTTTATAACGGCGCTTATTTCCCGGATCAAGCCATCTTCTTTTAAAGCTTTTATCCTTGCCAAAGCTTCGTCCGGGCTCAGCCCTGCCTGACCCCCGATTTCGTGATAAGGTTGCCTTACAAGCGGAAAGCCTGACTGGGATAAAGTAATTATTTTATTGTCAACCTGATTTACTATCATTTTCTTTAATCTTTTAAAAGCCTGACCGGCAGCCGGAAGGCTGGTAAAGGCAGTAAGGCTCTGCTTCAAGATAGTCTCCTGTGGATTCATAGGCACGTGCCCGGCAGCCTCCGCATACCACCTTATATTCGCAGGCGCCACATTTGCCCTTGAGCTTTGAGATGTCTCTGAGATCATTAAAAAGCGTCGAGCTTTCCCAAATATCTTTTAGGCCTTGTACTTTCAGGTCTCCGGCCGGAACCTTCAAGTAACCACAACCGTGAACGATACCTGTATGTGAAATAAAGCAAAAACCGGTTCCAGCCAGGCATCCGCGGCTGATGGAGCGTGTGTGTAACATTTTGGAAATTCCATCCGGCCCGGTATTGCTTTTTCGCTGACTCACGATACGCATGTAATGAGGTGCGTCGGTTGGCTTGATAAACAATTTGTCTCTATACTAAAGCTGTTTGTCGTAAACCCAGTTGAGCACCTTCTCATAATCATTTGCAGATAACTCAACTTCTTTAAGGTTTTCACCTCGACCTGTGGGTACCAGCAAAAAAGGATGAAAGGCGCTGGCGCCGACTTCGAGGGCAAGTTGCAATAACCTGTCAAGGTAATCTACATTCAAACGGGTGATGGTAGAGTTAATTTGAACCGGGATACCCTTATCATGTGAATTAGTGATCCCTTCAATTGCTTTATTGAAGGCGCCGTTAAAACCTCGAAATGCATCCTGGAGACCGGCTTCGGGATAATCAAGGCTTATTCCTACGGCTCTAACTCCACTGGATTTAATTCTTGATGCAACATCAGGGGTAATTACGGTACCGTTAGTACCTATTACTACCCTTAACCCTTTGGCGGTCGCGTGATTGGCTATATCGAAAAAATCATCTCTTAAAAGTGGCTCACCTCCGGTAAGTATTATCACCGGAGTAAAAGAATCTGCAATTTGGTCGATTATATTCAGGCATTGAGCTGTGGAGAGAATATCAGGGTCTGTGTCTCTGTCGGCAGAAGCTCTGCAGTGGGCACAACGCAGGTTGCAGGCCCGGGTTAATTCCCAGGCAAGCATTTTCATTTGATGTTTGATCATTGGTTGAGACTTAATTTTCAACTCAAGCCTCGTTTCCTATTTCTTCGTCTGTGAGATAACATGATGGGTCTGGAGCCCAAAGGTCTCCATGAAAAGCTTCGGCTCTTACCCTGAGATTGCCATTGCATATCCCAAGATAGAGGCATTTACTGCATCTGCCTTTTAGTAGAGGTTTACGGTTTCTCAGTGCTTTTAATAAAGGGTCTGAAGCTTTGCTCCATATACGGCTAAATGGTGTTTGCCTTATATTTCCCAAAGAATAATGCCACCAGAATTGATCAGGGTGCACATTGCCGGTGTTATCTACAGCACTTATGCGGATTCCGGAGTTATTGCCTCCGTTGCTGTTTAGCAGATCGAGTGCCCGGGCAGCCTGCGCCGGGTTTTTTTGCAAAAGCTTCAAATAGAGATAAACCCCATCGCTATGATTGCCTACAGTAAGCACTTCTTTAGATTTACCCCGTTTATGAAGGTCGACCGTGTGGTTGATTATGGTGTCCATTACGTTGCGGGTCATTTGCGGTGAGAGATCTGCTTTTATGAGCTTATCACCCCGGCCGCTATAGGCGAGATGATACAGGCAAATACGGTTAATTTGTTCATTTTCTGCTAGTTCGAAAATGGCTGGAACCTCTTCATAATTAAAACGAGTCATGGTTATTCTTAAAGAAACTCTCAAACCCTGGTCAATTGAATTCCTTATACCGTTAATAGCTGCCTCATAAGCACCTTTTTGTCCCCTGAACCGGTCGTTCTTTTCGCCGATCCCATCAATGCTTATGCCCACTTCTGCAAAACCTATTTGCTTGAGCCGGGCTGCGGTTTTTGAGTCAATCAGAGTCCCGTTAGTTGAGAGAGCTACCCTTAAGCCTGAATCAGCAGCAAAAGAAGCCAGTTCAAAGAAATCATCCCTGACAAGAGGTTCACCACCGGAGAATAATATAACCGGAGCTTTGAAAGTGGCTATATCTCTGATGAAGTCCCTGGCTTCTTGTGTATTCAGTTCACCGGCAGATGGCTCCGGGGTTGCTGATGCATAACAATGAATACAATTGAGGTTGCAAGCTCGGGTTGAATTCCAGACCACGACCGGCCTGGGGGCTGAATTACCGGAAATTTGGTTTGTCTTGACGGAATCATTCGGATTAATGTAGCGAAGATGATCGCCAGGGCTGACTATATTGCAGAGCAACCTGGAAACAGAGATCACTTGCTCCTCCTTATTTGTTTTTTATCTCCGGATGAGGTTGTTGAGGCTTTTTGATGAGCTGAAACCAGGCATAGAAGCGCTTCATCCATTATGTGGGTCACCGAAGGCAATGACTCAAAAACCTTTTTGTTTTGTACAATGCTATCGGTCATTATTTTAGTCATGAAATCAAGGGTGTAACCACGGTTATACATAAAAACCTCAACCGAATCGGTTAAAGGAAGTCCAAGCTGGGCAAGCGTGCTGCCAAACTCTTCACCTTTTAAACGTGCTGCCTGAATAACTTCGTCACATCGGGAGGGGTTTTTTATAAAATCCACTATAAGATTAAACAGGCCTTGTCCCAGGTGAAGTAAATGCTCTCGGCTTTCATCACTCAAATGATGGTACCATCCCGGCTTTAAATATTGTTGCGAAATTTCTCGATATACCGAAGAAGTAGAAGCTACCTTTTGAGCCAGTTCACGGAAGCCAAGGACTTTTTGACGGGAGTTGATAAATTGCTTTAATTCGCTCTCTGAATAGCGCCTGTGCCCTCCGGGGGTAACAAAGGCTTTAACCTGGCCTTCATCTGTCCAAATCCTTAAAGTAGCTTCGCTGACACCAAGGATCTGACTGGCTTTATGTATGCTTAAAAGCCTCTGAGTTTTCATTTTATTCATCTTCCTTTAGCAGTTAGCATTCTAGATAGATCTAATCTTAAGAAAACTATAAAAATCTTAATAAAATTCAAATGTTAACCAGTGCCAGATAGTAACACAGTATATTCTTTGATGTCAATGACATATGACATCTTTCCAAAATTATCAATCCAATCATTCTGATCAACCTTATTTAAGTGCTGTATACCAGGTTTGTATTAACACCGGCCGGCCGCTATCCCAAATCTAAAAGGTTTGACGCTTGTCAGGCCTTTGGCTACACTATGAATAGTAAAAATAACACAGACACTGAGATGGTCCCCGGAAATTGGACAGGTTGTTAAGAGACGGTTCTGCTGCCTACAATAACAGGAATTGAAAGGAGCAGGACACATGAAAACAAACAGAAGGAAACACACCCCGGCATT
>PWTP01000024.1 GCA_003563865.1 Dehalococcoidia bacterium | reverse complement strand
CTATTTTTGGAAAATCAGAGCGCTGGGGGAGGAAAGCTCGAGCGCATGGAGCGCGGTTGGCAGTTTTACAACAGTTGATGCTGAGCAGAGCCCTCCAGTTCCTCCTGAAGAAACTACCAAACTGGTAAAAGAGCCTCTGGTAACTACGGTTATTTGTACGCCGGAAATTACGGTGACCAGTCCCGCTGTAGATCTGCCCTTACAGACAATAGTAGTGTCTGTGCCTCCACCTGAAATGCACCTGGCGCCCGAAGATGGCACCCCCTGGTGGGCGATATGTTTGATGGCAGGAATGGGAGCGGTTATTCTGATGCTTATTATGATGCTTGCAGTGGTGGCGGGAAGAAAACCATAATAGCAACTCTCCTTGCGGTGCATGTGAATGCCCCAGGCTTTCAGGCAAAGGGTATTAGTTAATTCGGATAATCCAGAAGAATTATCTGGGTACTCAAGGGAAGGTTGTTTTTGGAAACATTCAGTTTTGGTTGTGAACTGATGCCTTGAGCACCGGTCTCATTTAAGAATTTCTCTAACGGATCAAGCTCCATTTCTGTAACCGGGGTTTTATAATGCATGGGAATAACTATTTTGGGTTCAATGGTGCGTATCAGCCGGGCTGCCTGAGCAGCATTTATGATGACATTGCCGCCCACCGGAACAAACAGGATATCTATATTGCCGATGGTTTCTATCTGCTCGTCAGTTAAGAGGTGCCCCAGGTTTCCAAGGTGGCAAATTGACAACTCCTCAATATTAAAGGCATAAATAGTATTTTTCCCACGCATGCTGCCCTTAGCTTCATCCTGATAGCTTGCCAGGCCGATAATCAGCACATTATGGACTTCGTATTCTCCCGGGCCATGAACAACATAAGGCTTTCCCCCGATTCTTTCGAGGCCGGCCTCTTCAGGTTTAAGGTGGGAAAGGCTGACTATATCTGCGGTTAAACGATTCAGGCTCAAGCCCGTTTGCGCAGGGAACGGATCGGTAACAATGGTTGCCTGTTTGCCTTTAATGCGAAAGCAGGAATGACCCAGCCAGTTAATCTCCATAATTCTGGCTTAATATTAGCATACGTTTCCGGCTGGCGGCAAACTTGTCAAGGCAGGCCCAATAATTGACCGGCATGGTATATTATTGGTATGTATGTTGCAATTTTAGCTGATATTCATGCCAATCTGGCTGCTTTTGCAGCAGTGCTCAAGGATATCGAACAACGGGGTGGAGTGGATGAATACTGGTGTTTGGGGGATGTGGTTAACTACGGGCCGGACCCGGTGAAGTGTGTAGAATTATTACGCCGGTTAAAGCATGTTGCCGTTGTGGGCAACCATGACCTGGCAGCTATCGGAAAATTGTCACTTAACCTGTTCAATCCGGATGCTGCAGTTGCTATGAAGTGGACAATAAATCAATTGAATCAGGAAGCGGTTAATTACCTCACAAGCTTGCCTCAGATTGCCAAACAGGGTGAATTTACATTGGTTCATGGCAGCCCCAGAGAGCCGGTTTGGGAGTATCTGGTATCTAAAGGGCAGGCAAAAGAAAACTTCAATTTTTTTAAAAGCAGGTATTGCCTGGTAGGACATTCTCATGAGTCTCTGGTCTTTCGTGTAGAAGAAGACAAGCATGTTTCTTATATTAAATTCGCGGAAGGCCTCGGGCAGGTAGCTGGTGACCATCGCTTGATTTTAAACCCCGGCAGTGTAGGTCAGCCGCGTGATGGAGATCCAAGAGCAAGCTATGCCATTTATGATTCACAAAGCCGGGTAATAAAACTTTACCGGGTGGCATATGATGTGGGCACTGTCCAGTTAAGAATGGTTAAGGCAAACCTTCCCATGCGCCTGGTGGTACGGCTTGAGAAGGGGCTTTAGATGGCTGGTGAAGACAATCCGGTACAAGAGTCACTGGGCAGACAGACACGGCAGTTGCTAAAAGAAATGGGACTAAAGGCCAAAAAAGGGCTCGGTCAGCATTTTTTAGTCGATTCCCGGGCACTTGGCAAGGTTGTTTCTGCCGGCCGAATAACTGCCCAAGATACAGTGATTGAGGTCGGGCCGGGGTTGGGAGTGCTTACCCGTGAGCTCAGCCGGCAGGCACGACACGTGATATGTGTAGAGATTGATTCAAATCTATCCGACGAACTGCGCTCAAGGCTCAAATCCTTTAGCAATGTAAGTATTGTTAATGCCGATATCTTAAAGACAAATCCGGTTGAGTTGTTGCCTGCAGGCATAAATCGCTACAAAGTAGTGGCCAATCTGCCGTATTATATTACCGGGGTGGTGCTGCGCCACTTTTTGGAAGCTGTGCCACAGCCTGAATTGATGGTAGTCATGCTTCAAAAAGAGGTTGCCAGAGCTATTACGGCTAAACCAGGTCAAATGAGCCTTTTAAGTGTAGGGGTTCAGTTATACGGACAGGCTGAAATTATCGCCAGTGTTCCGGGGAGGAGCTTTTACCCGGTTCCAAAAGTTGATTCTTCCGTAGTCAGGATAACCGCCCGTAGTGAACCGGTGGTGCCGGTAGAATCACGGGAAGAGTTTTTTAACATTGTGCGGGCTGGATTTTGTACCCCGCGTAAACAGCTGGTAAATACTCTTTCGCATGGTTTGGGTGTTGGAAAGGAACAGATTATTGAAAAACTGAACAGAGTGGGCATAGCTTATCAAAGAAGGGCTGAAACCCTTTCTGTTGAAGAGTGGCGGGATTTGTGGCAGGTTTTTGCCCCGGATGGAGGAACTCGTGTTAGAAAAACTGGCACCGGCTAAAATCAACCTCACCCTTGAAGTGCTTGGTTGCCGATGTGATGGCTATCACGAAATTTTAAGTGTCATCCAGACTATAAAACTGGCAGACAAGCTTGAATTTGAGCCGGCTGATGAATTTTCCTTTAAGAGTGATAACCCTTTATGGAAGCCCGGTAAAAGTCTGGCGGTGAAAGCTGCTTTAGCCTTTAAAGAGTATACCGGAGTAAAACAAGGAGCAAACATTTATATTACAAAAAGCATTCCGTTCTCGGCCGGGCTGGGAGGCGAAAGCAGTGCTGCCGCTGCAGTTTTAAGCGGGCTTAATCAATTACACAAGTTGAAACTCACGCCGGGAGAGCTGCACGGGTTGGCTGCAAGAATCGGCTCAGACGTACCTTTTTTCCTGTCCGGTGGTACTGCAATGCTGCTTGGAAGAGGCGAAAAGGTGAGCCCGCTGCCACCAATGCCCCATCACCGGGTAATATTACTGCTTCCCAAAGAGGCTCATCACATCGAAAATAAAACCCGCACTCTGTATGCTGGCCTGACCTCATCCGATTATACCGACGGTACAATAACCGATGAGTTTGCATCCTGGCTTACTCTGGGTAAGAGTTCAAAGCCTTTACGGCTTTTTAATGTCTTTGAAGAACTTGCCTATAAATTATTTGAAGGACTACCCTCCTGCCGCAAAGCTTTCCTGGAATCGGGAGCAGGCAGTGTGCATCTGGCAGGTTCGGGGCCGGCGCTTTTTACGTTGGAAGCCGGACGTGACAAAGCAGAAGCTATTGCCGGGCGCCTTAAGTCCCGTGGCTTGAATGTTATACTGACCGAAACTTTTAATTTCGTAAGATACTGCTAGAGTCAAACCTTTTAACCCCGGTGCTGCCGGCAGTTAAACAGCCTTCACGTGCTTTCTTATAAACCATACCAGGCCATAGCATAGCGGGGTGTCAAGCGCAACAATTATCAGCTTAATAATGTACTGGCCAACCAGCATGCTTATTAGTACAGACATTGAAACAGTGCCG
>PWTP01000016.1 GCA_003563865.1 Dehalococcoidia bacterium | reverse complement strand
TTATTAACACCGTCAAGTGCCGTTTCCAGCTGGCTGGTAATGATTGCTTCGGCTTTTCCATTTGTCCGCTGAGAAAGGGTTTCACCGGTGCAAAGTATCGGGTACAAGCCATAATCAAAGGCTTTTTTAATTTTCATGTTTATTATTTCATCGGTTTCATTAAATAAGAGCCTTCTTTCCGAGTGGCCAATAATTACATACCGGCATAATGGTTTCAGCATAAGGGGCGAGACTTCTCCCGTAAAAGCACCCTTATCTTCAAAATGCATATTCTGGGCTCCGGTAGATATAGATGTACCTTTCAGCATTGAGCTTACACCAGCCAGTGATATAAATGGGGGACAAATAACCTTTTCCACACCTTTGATTCCGTCAAGCTCTGAAAGCATTTCTCTGATGAGAGCTTGTGCTTCATCAAGCGTGGTGTTCATTTTCCAGTTGCCGGCAATTAACGGCACCTTTTGCATTATCGGTTTACGCTCCGTATTTGTTAAATTTAAATGAATTTGCCATAGCCAGCGGCAGGATACTGGTAGCCGGAATGGTGCCCAATCCGCCACCAATACAACTGGATTCAGAGAAAGAGTCTACTTTATCCCGCCGGCAATACCTGGCATATAATATGAGCGGTACCGGATGCCAGCTATGGGCTTTTAGCACTGCCGGGGTAGAGTGATCTCCGGCAACTATCAATACCGATGGGTTGAGTTTCAATAGCCGGGGGATAATACGGTCAACCTCTTCAATCACCGCTACTTTGCGGTCAAAATCTCCGTCTTCACCGGCAGAATCTGCGCCCTTGATGTGAACAAAGAAAAAGTCATAAGCGGCGTAATTGTCGGCCAGAGTCTTTATCTCATCTTCAATCTTTGGCCCGGTTTGAAGTATATGCATTCCGCACAGTTTGGCCAGGCCACGGTACATGGGGTACCCTGCAATCGCGACCGGGTTTAACTTATACAACTCCTGCATAGTGGGCAAAGCCGGCAGAGCAGAAAACCCTCTTAAAACTACCATATTGGCCGGTATATGTCCGTTTAATGTTTCTTTCACCCAGCCGGAGAATTTGTTTACTATGCCGGCAGTAAAAATAGCTCGGTCGTCGTTTGCCTCAGCAGTTATTGGCTTAATACCGGCCTGTTGCGGGTCGGTATCATTTATACAGGCGTCCAGACCTTCACCCCGAAATATCACTACCAGCCGGTGTTCTTTAACCGGTTTTACAATTACCTCTATGCCATCAAATGATTTTCCGTTTAGTAAATGACATAGCTTAAAAGCTTCTTCTGTAGCAATACGCCCGGCGCGGCGGTCGGTTATATAGCCGTTATTATCTATGGTGCAAAAATTTCCGCGGGCAACAACATCACCCGGCTTAATATCGATATCAACTCCGAGTGCTTCCAGCACTCCCCTGCCGATCAGGTTCTCGGCCGGATCATATCCAAAAAGGCTGAGGTGGCCGGGAGCGCTCCCAGGGGTAATGCCGTGGTCAACCGGAAGAGAAAAACCGCAAACACCCTGTGTTGCCAGCTTATCCAGGTTGGGTGTTAGGGCGGTTTCAAGTTCAGTTTTGCCGGTAACAGGTTCAGGCAGGCCTCCAAGGCCGTCTATTACCAGCATGATTATTTTATTATTATTTTCTATTGACAGGCTCGGGCTTATTTTCTTAAAGTGCCTGGCAGTAACTTTGTTGGCTTTCTTTAAACTGGCAATACTGGTGGCAGTTTCCATTTCAGGCTCTTTATTAATAAGAACAGCCACTCCGGGCAATGGATCTCCACTTAAAAACTCAAGTGAAGCTCCTCCGCCGGTAGAGACAAAAGTCATTTTTTCTGCCAGTTTCATTTCGGTCATGATTTCAGCAGTAGAGCCTCCGCCGACGATAGTGGTTGCCAGCAAATTCGACATTACCCGGGCAATAGTACGTGTACCTTCTGAGAATTCCGGGATTTCATAGATTCCCATGGGTCCGTTCCAGAACACAGTGCGGCACCGCTCCAGTATTTCGGTAAACTTGGTAATGGTCAACGGCCCGATGTCTACAATAGCTTTGTCTGGCGATATTTTTGATACGGGAGCATTTTCTACCGGGGTTTTAAAACCGGTATTTTCAGCAACCAGCACATCATCCGGTAAAAACAGCCTGACTCCGTTTTTTGCTACTTTGTCTATCAGCATGGCTGCAGTTTCGAGTGACCCGTCGATGAGTGATTTACCCACTTCGTGCCCCTGGGCTTTTAAGAAAGTAGCCGCCATTCCGCCGCCCACGATAATATAATCTACCTTATCCATTATATTATCCAGCAGCCCGACTTTATCGGTAATTTTGGCTCCACCAAGTAAAACCCCGAATGGGCGTTTGGGGTTCTCAAGAATATGCCCGAGAGAGTTTATTTCTTTTTCAAGCAAAAGCCCGGCAACTGATGGCAGATAATTGGTAACACCAATAATGGAAGCATGCTTGCGGTGTGATGTGCCAAACGCATCGTTTACAAAAATATCTCCCAGCTGTGCCACCTGGCGGGCAAAATCGGGGTTATTATCTTCTTCATCCGGGTAGAAGCGCAGGTTTTCAAGCATTAACACTTCGCCATTCTCCAGATCAGATACGGATAGTTCCACTTCCGGGCCTATGCAGTCGTGGGCAAATTTAATTTTCTCCCTCAGGATTTTTCCAAGCCTTTTAGCTACAGTTTCAAGGCTGTATCTGGAATCTATTTTACCCATGGGGCGCCCAAGGTGAGAACACAGAATCACTTTGGCATTGTGATCCATTAAATACTCTATAGTGGAAAGTGATGCCCTGATACGGCTATCATCGGTAATCTCTCCGGTTTGCTCGTTGAAGGGAACATTAAAGTCAACCCGGACAAGCACTCGTTTGCCGATAACATCTACATCTTTGACCGTTTTTTTATCCACTCATCACCTTTGACAGTTTTCTTTAAAGACAACCGAAAAATATTTAAGGGCTTATATGCCCGTTCTCATGCCCTGTTTATCGCAGGCGGCTGTTTTGGGCTCTTTACCACCTTGTAATAATAACAGAGCCCGGTTAAGTATGCCCGTACTGTCCATGTAATATTTTTCTCTCAATTGCTTTTGAGAGCCATGTTCAATAAAGTTATCATCAAGGCTCAGATAGCCGGTGTTTATATCCATATTATGTAAAGTTAGTGCTACACAGCTGCCTAAACCGCCTGAGGATACATTTTCTTCAACTACCAAAATATTGCCGGTTTCGGTTGCCACTTGTTTGATTAAAGCCTTATCAAGTGGTTTAATAAAGCGGCAGTTTATTACCCCGGCTTCAATGTTTTGCAGGCCTAGCATCTCAGCTGCCTGCAGTGCCGGTACTACTGCTGACCCCGTGGCAATAATGGCCAGGTCTTTCCCCTGCTTGAGCTGTTCTGACTCACCAATGGTAATGAGTTGAGGGCTTTCATCAATTGCAACACCGTATCCGCATCCACGGGGATATCTTATGGCAAACGGTTGGCCGGTGTTAACAGCTGTAAATATCATGTTTCGAAGTTCGTTTTCGTCTTTGGGTGATGAGACTATCAGATTGGGTATAAGGCCAAGATATGAGATATCCATGGTTCCCTGGTGAGTCTTGCCGTCTTCCCCTACTATTCCTGCCCGGTCTAGGGCAAATACCACCGGCAGTTTTTGCAGGCATACATCATGAATTATTTGATCAAAGGCTCTTTGCAAGAAGGTAGAGTAAATTGCGACTACCGGTTTGTAACCTTGTGTAGCCAGTCCCGCAGCAAAAGTAAC
>PWTP01000138.1 GCA_003563865.1 Dehalococcoidia bacterium | reverse complement strand
AGATCACATTTAACTCAACCTTAAACTGGACCTCTTTCAATACTGTTTAAACTTGTTGTTTCACAGTGCCCTGGTTTACTTTATCGCTCTTGTTAAGGTAATATATGAAATCATTGCGATCTTAATATCAGCCAAAGATTTATACTTATGTCTCTAGAAGATGAACTTTCAAACCTCACACCTGAAGGAAATACACTGCTTACAGTTGGTGTCTTTGATGGAGTTCACCTGGGACACCAGAAACTCCTGACCACGCTTGTCAAGCAGGCCAATGAACAACAGTTGACCAGCGGGGTAGTCACTTTTAAAAATCATCCGCTGGGTTATGTTAAAGGGCAGCGGCCGCCTCCAGAGCTTACAAGCTTATCTGACAAAGATAAATTAATTAAAAGCCACGGGATAGATTTTGTTATGTATCTCAGTTTTTCAAACCGGCTGGCTCAAACCAGTGCCAGGCAGTTTTGTCTTTTACTCATCAGGCATCTCAATATGAAAGGGCTGGTATTAGGTTTTGATTTTGCCATGGGTTACAACCGGGAAGGTGATATTGAAACAATCGAGTCCCTTGGCCACGAATTAGGTTTCGGTGTTGAATTAGTAGCTCCGGTTATCATCTCAGGTGAAATTGTCTCTTCGAGTGCTATACGTCAAGCTATAGCTTCCGGTGATATCACTAAAGCCAACAACCAACTCGGGCGCTACTTCAGTATCGGAGGCAGTGTCGTAAAGGGACGGGGAATCGGGAAAAGGCTTGGCTTTCCCACAGCCAATATAAACCTTGATCCCGAATTTGTAACGCCACCAAATGGTGTCTATGCTACCGTTGCCTGTGTAGATGGGGTTAAGTTTATTTCAGCCACCAACATCGGTACCGGGCCAACATTTGGCTCTGGTAAAAGGCAAGTTGAGGTTCATTTGATAGATTTTACTGGCACACTCTATGGTAAACAGGTTAAAATTGAAATGGTTGAACGCATCCGGGATGAATTAAAGTTCAACAGTGAACTCAAATTAAGAGAGCAGATAATTAAAGATATTGACACGATTCAGGCAATTCTGAAAGGAAAAAACGGTTTTCATGATTGATATAAATCCAAAACAAATAGAAAAACTACTCAAACGGGGTGTAGCCGAGGTTATTGTCGAAGAAGATCTGAAACAAAAATTGCTTTCAGGCAAAAAGTTGCGGCTTAAAGAGGGCTTTGATCCAAGCTTTCCTGATATCCACCTCGGCCACATGGTTGGCCTTAG
The DNA here is from genome assembly GCA_003563865.1 of Dehalococcoidia bacterium. GTDB lineage: Bacteria > Chloroflexota > Dehalococcoidia > Dehalococcoidales > CSSed11-197 > CSSed11-197. The sequence goes on along the minus strand of PWTP01000138.1, from coordinate 12,858 downwards.
AAAGCTAAGACAGTTTCAGGAACTCGGCCATCAGGTCGTCTTAATTGTAGGCGACTGGACTGCTCAAATCGGTGACCCCAGTGGCCAGTCGGTTACCCGACCGATGCTTTCAGCTGAACAGGTAAAAAACAACGCTCAAAGCTATATGGAACAATTTTTTAAAGTGGTTGACAAAAGTAATACTGAAGTCCGCTGGCAAAGTGAATGGTTTGCAGATTTTGACCTTGGTGATGTTATCCGTCTAACCAGCAAATTTACACTGGCACAAATGCTGGCCAGAGAGGATTTCAATCACAGATATCAAAACAATCAGCCGATTTCTATCACTGAATTTCTTTACCCATTGCTTCAAGCTTATGATTCAGTGGCTATTAAAGCAGATGTTGAGTTCGGGGGTATGGACCAAAAATTCAACCTTTTAGTCGGCAGAGAACTACAGTCAATGATCGGAATGAAGCCTCAGGACATTTTAATGACACCACTTCTGGTTGGAACCGACGGCACCAAAAAAATGAGCAAAAGCCTGGGTAACTATGTTGGTATTGCCGACCCTCCCAGGGAAATATTTGGGAAAATCATGAGTATTCCGGACGATCTGTTATTCTCCTACTATGAATTGTTAACAGATATTGATGACAAAGAATTAATGAACATCGGTGTTGCTTTGAATAACGAAAGTATTAACCCTATGGAGCTAAAAAAAGGTCTTGCCCTTCAGATTGTAGAATTTTTATATGATAACCAGGCTGCCCTTGAAGCTGAGAACCATTTCCGGCGTACGATACAGGAAAAGGAACTGCCGCAAGAAGTGGAAAAGTGTCAATTGGGAAACCAGACAACCAGCCTTAGAGAGTTTATCTTGGCAGCCGGCCTGGCAAAAAGCCGGACTGATGCCAAGCGGCTTGTTATACAGAAAGCGGTTGAAGTTGACGGGCAAACAATCACAGATGTTAACTTCAAACTTAAACCGGGCGATGTTGTCAAGGTAGGCAAAAGACGTTATGTAAGGTGTGTTTAAACTTTTATAGCAACCCTGTTTTCAGATATAATACCAACCAGACAAACGAAGGAGTTATAAATGAGCAATTTACGCATTCCCGGCCCAACACCCTGCCCTCCCGAAGTGCTGGAAGCAATGAGCTGGCAAATGATCAACCACCGCGGCCCACAATTTGCCCGGTATTTAAGCCAAATAACTGCCGATCTTAAAACTATTTTTCGCACAAACAACGATGTTTTAATCCTGTCCGGTTCCGGCACCGGTGGACTTGAGGCTGCCGTGGTTAACACCTTATCACCCGGTGATAAGGTGTTATCGGTATCAATTGGTGTTTTTGGTGACCGTTTTGCCTCCATTGCCAAAACCTATGGAGCCGAAGTTATACCGCTCGATTTCGAGTGGGGGTGTGCCGCTGAACCCCAGCCTATTAAAGACGCACTCAAAGCCAATGCAGATATTAAAGCCGTTATGGTTACCCATAACGAAACTTCAACCGGAGTGACGAATGACCTTGAATCAATCAGTAAAATCGTCAAAGAAGCCGGCAAGCTGCTACTGGTTGATGCCATTTCCAGCATGGGCTCAATAGACCTGCCGGTAGATGACTGGGGTTGTGATGTTACCGTAACCGGTTCACAAAAAGGCTGGATGGTGCCTCCAGGGTTGGCTATGATAAGTGTAAGTCCGGCTGCCTGGAATGCTTACAAAGAGGCCAGTATGCCACGCTTTTATTGGGATTTTGGTAAAGCAAAAAAATCAGCAGAAAAAGGTCAAACTCCATGGACTCCCACCATGTCAGTGTTTTTCGGGCTTTCTGTAGCCCTTAAGATGATGCTGGAAGAAGGAATGACAGCCATCATCGAGCGGCATCGTAACCTGGCTGAACTAACCCGTCAAACAGCTAAATCTTTAGGTTTAAAACTATTTGCTGATGAAAAGTTTGCTTCAAACACCGTCACTGCAATTCGAGCCACTGATGGGTTAGACAGCAAAATGCTAACCAAAATAATGCGCGAGGATTACGACATTGTCCTCGGTGGAGGACAGCAAACACTTGATGGCAAAATATTCCGCGTTGGACACCTTGGCTGGTTTGACGAAAAAGATATCCGGGCAGTTTTTTCAGCCCTCAAGGAAACTCTGCCCAGAGCTGGCTATAAAGGAGCGTAATTAATGAAGGTTCTCGTTGCCGACCCCATATCCAAAGATGGCATAGAAATGGTCAGAAGAGTTGCTGATGTCGACATTAAACCCAATCTGTCTGAAAAAGAACTGGTCTCGATTATTGGCAACTATGACGCATTGATAGTCCGCTCTCAAACTCAAGTTACCGCCCCTGTAATTTTAGCTGCCAACAAGCTGGTTATCATCGGCCGTGCAGGAGTTGGGGTGGATAACATTGACATAGAAGCAGCTACTGAAAAGGGTATAGTTGTAGTAAATGCCCCTACCGGAAACACTGTCTCAGCCGCAGAGCACACAATTGCCCTTATGCTTGCACTGTCTCGTCATATTCCGCAGGCAAACAATTCTTTAAAAGCCTGTCAATGGAAACGCTCTGAATTCATAGGGACTCAAGTCAAGGATAAAGTTCTGGGTATTATCGGGCTGGGAAACATTGGCAGTGAAGTAGCTCAACGGGCTGCAGGCCTGGAAATGAAAATTATGGCTTACGACCCTTTTGTTTCTGAAGAAAGGGCCCAGCAATTACACGCCGAAATGGTTTCTTTGGAAAAACTGTATCGAGAGGCTGATTTTATTACGCTTCATGCCCCTCTTACCGACGCTACACATAATATTATTGGTAAAAATCAACTGGCAACTATGAAGCCAAATGCCCGGATAATTAATACAGCCCGCGGGGGCCTTATTGATGAGGAGGCTTTACTTGAGGCATTGAATGAAGGATGCATTGCCGGTGCTGCAATTGATGTCTTCCGGGAAGAACCCTGTACTGAAAACATTCTTTTTAGCAGTGACAAGGTGATAGTTACTCCGCATTTGGGAGCTTCAACAGTGGAAGCTCAGTCCCTGGCAGCTACTGAGGTAGCCAAACAAATAGTTGATGTCTTTAGTGGACGGTCGGCCCGTTATGCAGTAAATGCTCCGTTTATTTCAGCTGAAGCCATGAATATAATTGGCCCGTACCTTAAAGTAGCCAGACAGATTGGCCAGCTGGTTAGCTATCTTGGTGAAGGTCAAATGCGTAAAATTTCAATTACATACCAGGGAGAGATTGCTAACTACAACACCAATGTTCTTAAAGCTATTGTTTTGGGTGGTTTACTCGACCGATTGAGCGAAGAAAGAGTCAATCTGGTAAATGCCAATAAAGTGGCCAGCCACCGGGGAATAAAGGTTGTGGAAGAAAAAGAAGCCACCTGTGAAAATTTCCCCAACTTGATTAGCCTGAAAGTTGATACATCGGAAGGGTGCATATCGGCAGCCGGCACTATCCTGCGAGGAGAATCACACATTGTACGGGTTAATGATTTCTGGATTGATATTGTCCCTACCGGTGGTTATTTCCTGTTTTCAGATCATATCGACCGACCCGGGCTCATCGGAGAAGTCGGCAGAATTACCGGTGAAGCAGATATAAATGTAAGCCACATGCATTTGAGCCGCTCCAAACCGCGAGGCCCGGCCATTATGATAATGGCACTTGATGAACCTTTAAGTGAAAAGGAACGCCAGAAGATTTTACAAATACCCGATGTGCATAACGCCAAACTGGTAAAACTGTAACCTGAAAAGAGGCCGGTCTTTTAAATGCCCGCAATTTTTTTCCAAGGCTATAAGCCGCAGGCTTATGCTATACTTAACGCGTATGAACCGTGATAGTGTAAGAGCCGAAATCGAACGGTTAAAGGCAGAAATAAACCACCATAATTATCTGTATCATGTTCAGGATAATCCAGAAATCAGTGATGCTGAATATGACAGATTAATGCAACGTCTCTTAAAGCTGGAATCCGATTACCCCGATATGGTGACCTCTGACTCACCTACCCAGCGGGTCGGAGGAGAACCTTTGACCTCCTTTAGCACCATAAAACACCCCGTACCGATGTTATCACTGGCTAATGCATTCATTGAAAGAGAGCTCGACGACTGGTATAACCGGATCAAAAAACTTGCCGGAAATGCCGGTTTCGATTTCGTATGTGAACTCAAGATGGACGGGATAGCAGTTGCTTTGACATATGAGAACGGGAGGTTTGTCACCGGGGCAACCCGTGGAAACGGTATATATGGAGAAAACATAACGCATAACCTGCGTACTATCCATTCAATTCCAATGACAGTGCCCTCAAAAGAATTTGCACGTTTTGAAGCAAGAGGTGAAGTTTATATAACCAAGACCGGCTTCGTAAAATTGAATGCTTCCCGCAGTCAGCAGGGACTGCCGTTGTTTGCAAATCCACGTAATGCTGCTGCCGGTTCGCTACGCCAGCTGGACCCCCGGTTGACAGCCAGCCGCCCGCTTGATATCTATGTATACATGCTGGGTTATTTAGAAGGCAGTAATGCTCCAGGTACCCACTGGGAGCGCCTGGAACACTTAAAAAGCCTGGGTTTCAAGTTAAACCCCTATAACCGCTGTGCATCAAATATTGATGAGGTTAAATCGTTCTATAGTTACTTTCTTAAAGAACGGCATAATCTTCCCTATGAAGTAGATGGTATTGTAGTTAAAGTTAACCAGATAGATGTACAACAAGCTCTGGGTAATGTGGGGCGTGAACCACGATGGGCAATTGCCTATAAATTCCCGGCAGTTCAAGCAACTACACTTTTAAAAGAAATAAAAATCAGTGTGGGACGCACCGGCACCCTCAACCCCTTTGCCGTACTGGAACCGGTTCAAATAGGCGGAGTTACAGTAAAACAGGCTACCTTGCACAATGAAGATGATATAGCCCGTAAAGATATACGTGAGGGAGATACAGTAATACTGCAAAGAGCCGGTGATGTAATACCTCAAATAGTTGGTCCGGTGCTTTCCAAACGTCCGCACGATAGCCGGCCATTTAAACTGTCTGAGAAACTATTCTCGCCTCAAGCCGGTGTGCCGGTCTGCCCTGAATGTGGTTCAGCCGTATTCAAACCAACCGGCGAGGTAATGTACTACTGTCCGGATGCTGCCTGCCCGGCTCAAGCTGAACAGCGTATTGAGCATTTTGCTTCAAGAAATGCAATGGACATCCGTGGCATTGGTGAACAACTCAGCATTGCTCTTTTCAGGCAAGGCCTGGTAAATGATTTTGCCGATCTGTACTATCTAACCAAAGACGATCTGCTCACACTGGAAAATATGGGCGACAAAAGTGCTGACAATCTATTAAAATCCATTGCCGGCAGCAGGCAACCAGCCCTTGAACGGCTGATATATGCCCTGGGGATAAAACACGTTGGTATCGAAACCGCTTCACTTTTAGCCGCTCGTTTTAAAAGCCTGAAAAAGATAATGACAGCAACCAGAGAGGAGCTGGCCAGCCTGGCTGGAATCGGGCCGAAAATTGCTGAAAGCATTGTAGCCTTTTTCCAAAACAATGCAAACTGCCAAATCATAACCAAAATGCAAAAGGCCGGAGTAGCACCGGTTGAAATTAACGAAGTAAATGATAAATCCAGGCCGTTGTCGGGCCTTGAATTTGTTATTACCGGCAGACTTAAGAACTATACCCGTGAAGAAGCTGAAGAGATCGTCAGGTCTTTGGGAGGTTCTGCTAAAAGCGATATTACCAGAAAGACCAGTTACCTGGTAACCGGTGAGGGAGCCGGTTCTAAACTTGATAAAGCCCGACAACTGGGCATAGAGCAAATAGATGAACAGGGCTTTTTAGATTTACTGAAGAATCAAACGTGATAGTTTAGTATTATGTAAATTGCTTAGCCTGGATTTAATCTGATCGCCATTAATGTCATGCATTCAGCGCTCTATTATCCAAGGTTGATTCAAATGGCCAGTTTCCCGCTTTTCTGGTAGAATGAGACCTGGCAAAAACAAACTGCCTGACGGATCTGATTTCAACTAAACACACTGAAAGGACTTGATTTTACATGGCATTGGTAAGACCTTTTCGAGGTATTCGTTACAACCCTGAATTTGTTAAAGATTACTCCCAGGTAATGTGTCCACCATATGATGTAATCTCCCCAACAGAGCAGGACGCCTATTACCGTTTAAACAAGCACAATTATATTCGGATTGAACTTACCAAAGAACTGCCGGGTGATAGTGAGCATGATAATAAATATGGCCTGGCGTCAAATACCCTCGAGAACTGGCTGGAAGAAGGGATATTGTTACCAGAGTCTAAACCGGCTATTTATATACATGAACACTATTTTACACTTGAAGACTACCGCTATTGCCGCCGGAGCATTATAGCCGCAGTCCGGCTGGAAGAGTGGAGCAAGATGATTGTGCGGCCCCACGAGGGCACTCTGTTTAAAGCCAGAAGCGATAGAGAGGCATTGCTGCGCTCCACCAAAGCCAATACAAGCCCCGTATTTGTAATGTATGAAGATCAGGACAAGGCTGTAAAACAATTGTTAAGCAGTCTGACAAAATCCAGACCTCAATTGAATTCAGATGGTTATGACGATGAACATCATCACTTATGGATAATTACTGAACCTGACAGCATTGATGCTCTTAGTGGCCTATTTAACCAAAAGCCTTTGTATATTGCCGATGGCCATCATCGCTATGAAAGCGCCCTGAAATACAAGCGAGAGCAGGAAGCAATTCTGGGAAACAACGCCACCGGGGATGAGCCTTTCAACTATCTAATGATGGAAATGGTTGATTTTCAAGACCCCGGTCTGGTAAACCTGCCTCCACACCGTCTGGTCAGAGGGGTAAGCCGGAATACTATTAACAGCCTGATGCCCAAACTGGAATATCTTTTTGACATTACGGAAGTCCATTTAGACCATCCGGAAGCCTGGATTGACATTGAGGCTATGATGAGTAAATCTCAAAACACCTGCCTGGCCTTATTTGGCCTGGGAGGAGACAGGATACATATCATTGAAGTAAAAGATCACCAAAAATTAAACCAGATGATGCCTGCATTCCATTCAGATCTGTACAATAAGCTTGATGTCAGCATTATTGACCACGTCATTCTTGAAGGGTTGCTGGGCTTAACGGACATGACCGATCTTTCTCGCATAGCCTTTAATCACAATATACGGGAAATCATAGACCTGGTAAAGAACAGAGAATACCAGCTGGCCATCATTTTACGCCCTATGAGCCCCGAGGTAATAAAAGAAGTGGCTGATGCCAACCAGCGAATGCCCAGGAAGTCGACCTATTTTCATCCCAAATTGCCTTCAGGCCTGGTTCTAAACCGGTTATTTTGATATAGTGAACCGGTGGCAGCCACTCATATGAGTTGCTAAAATCGCCACAGGCCTTTATTCTGTGTATTAATTGAGGTTAATACCATGCAACTTATAGTAGGGTTGGGCAACCCTGGAAAAGATTATGCCAGAACCCGCCACAATGCCGGTTTTATTGTCCTGGATTATGTGGCAAATAAGGACCAGATTACAATCAGTAACCGTGAGCGGCTCTGCCTGACCGGCTCTGGTGAGATAGAAAACCAGCTGGTTACCCTGGCTAAACCACGCACCTATATGAACCTGAGCGGCGAGGCAGTGCGGCGGTTAACCACTAAATATAACGTAAAGCCGGAGTCTATTATTGTCATTCATGACGATCTTGATCTTAAAACAGGCCAGATTCGGCTGCGCCGGGGTGGCAGTTCTGCCGGCCACAAAGGTATCAATTCTATAATCAGAGCCCTCGGCACACTTGAATTTATCCGTCTTAGAATAGGCATTGGCAGGCCGGATAATAATACAACCGAAGAAGATATCGTTGATTATGTGTTGGGCAATTTCACCAGCCAGGAAGCAACCTTGATGGAAAAATCATTACCACGTATAAGTGAAGCGCTGAAATCATTGCTGACTGACGGTATCGACATTGCCATGAACCGTTTTAACCGGTTCTTTACCCCAACTTAAAACAGATGATATAATCCACCTTAATGTCTGGTATCAGATTATGAACTATAAAGCCATTATTGCCGTCATCGGAGGGTCTCAAGCTTCAGAAGAAGAGCTTGAACAAGCCGAGGAAGCCGGCAGAGAAATTGCGCTTAAAGGCGCTGTACTTATTTGTGGAGGGCTGGGAGGTGTTATGGAGGCCGCCTGCCGTGGGGCTAAATCAGCCGGTGGTCTTACAATCGGCATTCTGCCGGGAGACAGCTACACAAACGCCAATGCTTTTATAGACATACCGGTTGTTACCGGTATGGGATACAGCCGTAATGTTATTGTAGCCAAATCAGCCAGAGCCGTTATTGCCGTCGGTGGCAGTTATGGCACGCTCTCTGAAATAAGTTTTGCTTTACAAAATGGTATACCTATAGTTGGCCTTAATACCTGGAATATTGGCCGTAATGGAAAAGAGGATAAATCTATAATCTGCGTTCAATCACCGGCTGAAGCAGTAGAGCTGGCTATTGAAATGATAAACGACCGGCCAGGAGGAGAATAGCTCATGCCGGCTATCAATTATGTATTTGCACGTGAGATACTTGATTCAAGAGGTAACCCTACTCTTGAAGTTGAGATTAAAACAGCCAGCGGTGCCTGTGGAAGGGCCATGGTTCCTTCCGGGGCCAGCACCGGCAAACACGAAGCCATCGAACTAAGAGATGGCGATCACAGGCGTTATCTGGGCAAAGGAGTATTAAAAGCTGTATCCAATATAAACCATAAACTCGGACCGGTTTTGGCCGGCGTTGATGTCACCAGCCAGGCCGAAATAGACGACATGCTGATAAAGCTCGATGGCACCGAAAATAAATCCTGCATGGGGGCTAATGCTATACTGGGTATATCTTTAGCAGCAGCCTATGCCGGAGCCGCTTACACCAATCAACCGCTTTACACATACCTGGGTAATAACCACCGACCAATGCTGCCGGTTCCCATGTTTAATATTTTAAACGGCGGCAAGCATGCCACCGGCTCAACGGATTTTCAAGAGTTTATGGTAATGCCCTCAGGAGCCAATAGTTTTTCTCATGCCCTGCGAATGGGCACCGAGATATACCATCATCTAAAAGAAATACTGGCCAGCCGTTCGTTGAGTACCAGCGTTGGTGATGAGGGCGGTTTTGCCCCATCGCTGCCTTCTAATACAGCAGCCATCGACATTATTATTGCAGCCATCGAAAGAGCAGGATACAAAGCCGGAAAGGATTGTTTTCTGGCACTCGATGTAGCCGGGAGTGAACTTTATTCCAACGGCAGTTATGTACTGGAACGGGAAGGCAAAAACCTGACAAGTGCTCAAATGGTGGATTATTATGTAAATTTGACCAATGACTATCCTGTCATTAGTATAGAAGATGGCCTGGCCGAAGACGACTGGCAGGGCTGGCAGCTATTAAACAGTAAAATTGGGGGCTATATTCAACTGGTAGGTGATGACCTGTATGTAACCAGCATTAAGCGGCTGGAAAATGGCATTAAAGCCAGGGCATCCAATTCGATTCTTGTCAAGCTAAACCAGATAGGTACCCTGTCTGAAACAATAGCAGCCTTAAACATGGCCAGGAAAGCCGGTTTTTCAGCGGTTATTTCCCACCGCAGCGGTGAAACAGAAGATACCACTATTGCTGATCTGGCGGTTGCTATGGGCACCGGTCAAATTAAAGCAGGCGCCCCCTGCCGCAGTGAACGTACCGCTAAATATAACCGGCTGCTTAAAATTGAATCCGAGCTTGGCTCAAAGGCCATTTATTCGGGTGCTGATGTATTTAGTAATTTGAGGGGCAAGGAAAATGAAACAACAACCAGACCCCCAACCGGCTTCTAGAGCAGTTTGCCATAAACTGGAATGCATAGGGGAATTCCTGGAAAGTTATGCTAAAAACATTAACCCCGCGCAGTATTGCTATCTGGAATTATTTGCTCGACCATTCCACTATACCTGCAAAGAAACCGGAGTTGTCATACCAAATACAAGCCGGAGGGCTTTCACGCTAAAACCACCTTTTAGTCACTACATACTGGCTACACGAAGCCAGCTATACGATAGCAGATTCGAGAAACCGGAAGGCAAAACCTCAGTCATAAATGAAAATATCATTTATGACTGCACCCTTCAGCGAATATTTGACTCAATTCCCCGCTCAAAAAGCATTTTTTGCATCATCGACCCTCCCGGCTACCGTTGCCTCCGGTGGACAACTGTAAAAAAGCTTATAACCTATGGCACAAACTGGCAAGGCCATCGGATGGATATGCTATTGTTTCTACCAGTCGAAAGAGCATTACTGAAAAACATCACCCGTCCTGAGTGCAAAGCCTCCATTACCCGCTTTTTTGGATCATCCGGCTGGGAAGATATCAGGGATGAAATAATTGCCGGACAAACCTCTTCCGGCAAAGCTCTGAGCAAGCTGGGACACATTTATATAAGCGGCCTCAAAAGGATGGGGTACCGCCATGTTGACGGTTTTACCACGCTCAAAACAAACAGCAAAACGCTTTATTTCATAATCTGGGCAAGTGACAGAGAAAGCCGCTTGAAGACAATTAAAAGTATTTGGAACAAAGCGCGCTTCCTGCCCGGTGAGATGTTTCACCACTCATCATGAAAACTGTTGGCATTACCACCACCATTCCAATAGAATGCCTGATTGCTGCAGGCTATACACCGGTTGACTTGAACAATCTGTTTATCAGCCACCCTGACCCCGGGCATAATGAACGGTTTTGAAAATCATATATGGCTTGTTTCTTGCTCAGATTTTGATCAAGATTATGTCAAATATCAAGAAGGATTATCAAACCTGCTTACACAGGCACGTAACCGTAAAGCATATAGTCCGACCATGTTGAGACTGGCTTACATCGGTGTTCCACCTGTGTTTGCCCGTTCCTTGTATGGGTTTATCGAAAAAAACGATGGCAGGGTTATATACAATGAAACCCAGCGTCAATTTGCCATGCTGTCACCGGGCAATAACCTGGCCGAACAGTATACTCTTTACACTTATCCTTACCCGATTGAATACCGGATTGCAGATATTTCGAGAGAGATACAGACAAGAAAAATTGATGGCGTTATCCATTATGTTCAATCTTTCTGCCACCGGGCAATTGGTGATATCATATTAAGGAAAAGGCTGGACATTCCCTTCCTTACCTTGGAAGGAGGAAGTGGTTTTTTCCTCAACCAGCACTTAAAAACCCGTATTGAGGCCTTTATTGATATGCTCGAACGGAGTAAAATAATGACAGTTAAAGAAAAGGAGGCTGAGTAATTTGACAGTAAAAATCGGAATTAATGGTTTTGGCCGCATCGGCAGGTTAACTTTGAGAGCCATCAATCAATTCCACGAAGAAGAGCTTGAAGTAGTAGCCATTAACGACTTGACAGACGCTCAAACTAACGCTCATCTTTTAAAGTGGGATACCACTTACGGGCGCTATAAAGGATGTGTAACCGCAGACAATGACAGCATAATTATAGATAGTAAAAGAATAAAGGTTATCACCGAGCGAGAACCAGCCAGGATAAACTGGGCACACTTTGATGCTGATATTGTCATCGAATCTACCGGGCTTTTCACTGATGGATCCAAAGCTTCTGCCCATCTTGAAGGTGGAGCCAAAAAGGTAATTATCTCGGCCCCGGCCAATAATGAAGACATCTCCATAGTGCTGGGGGTTAATGAAGACAAGTATGATCCTTGTAACCACCGGATTATTTCTAATGCTTCTTGTACAACCAACAGCATTGCCCCGTTGGCAAAAGTACTCCATCAGGCTTTTGGTGTAGAAAAAGGGCTCATGAGTACTATCCATGCCTACACCAATGATCAGCGCATCCAGGATATGGCTCATAAGGATTTAAGGAGAGCCAGAGCAGCGGCTGCCAATATTATACCCACCACTACCGGGGCCGCCAAAGCAGTGACCCGGGTCATGCCTGAACTAAAAGGCAAACTGGATGGCATGGCTTACCGGGTACCGGTACTGACAGTATCAGTTATCGATCTGGTAGTCAGTGTAACTAAACAAGTAAATGCAGATATAGTCAACCAGACCTTAAAAGAAGCAGCTGAAGGCCCCCTCGAAGGCATCCTTGAATATTCCAGCGAACCACTGGTCAGCAGTGACTTTATCGGCAACCCGTCCAGTTGTATTGTTGATGGACTTAGTACTATGGTTATCGGTACAAATATGGTTAAACTGCTAAGCTGGTATGATAATGAGTGGGGTTACTGTAACCGCCTGGCTGATCTGGCTGCATATATAGGCAGCAAAGGCTTTCAGTAAGTTTGACACCTAAAGATATGCAAGGTTAAAATAGCCAATCTCGGTAAATAAATAATGGAGGTCGAGTAAAGATATGAAACTGGTTATAATTGGTTTCGGGCAGGCAGGCAGCCGCATTGCTGATGAATTTGCCCGGTTAAATAAAAGAGCTAAAACTCAGCGGGGTATAGATGTAGCCCCCGGCGTCTTTGCCGTTAATACTGATGCTGCTGATTTGAGCGGGCTTTCCACCGTAAAATCAGACTACCAGCACCGCATTCTTATCGGTGGGCGCAAAACCGGCGGCCATGGAGTAGGCAAAATCAATGAACTGGGTGCCGAAATCGCCAAGGAAGATGCTGATAAAGTGGTAGATGCCCTGAGAAATACCCGGAATTTCTATGAAACAGACGGCTTTTTATTGATAGCCAGCGCTGCTGGCGGAACCGGCTCCGGTGCTATGCCGGTGATGGCTCAATATATCAAGGAACGTT
>PWTP01000100.1 GCA_003563865.1 Dehalococcoidia bacterium | reverse complement strand
TTAAAAGCAACAATAATACTGAACTGACCAAGGAAATGTTGGGCCGGAATGTTACTCTGGCCGGTTGGGTTGACAGGCGGCGGGATCATGGACATCTGATATTTATTGACCTGCGTGACCGGTCAGGCATTGTCCAGCTTGCTTTTAATCCAGAAATTTCTCCCGAAGCCCATGAAACAGCCAGCAGAATGCGTAACGAGTTTGTTATTCAGGTTACCGGCGTGGTTTCTCAAAGGCCTGCAGGGACTGAAAATCTGAAACTGCCTACAGGAGAGATAGAGATTACAGTAAACCAGGCACATGTTCTGGCACAAGCCAAAACACCACCTTTCTATATTAATGAAGAGATAGAAGTTGATGAAAATGTACGTCTCAAATACCGCTATCTGGACCTGCGCCGCCCCCGCATGAAGCGCAACCTGGTTTTAAGACACCAGGTTATACGTTATATGCGTAATTTCTTAGACAACCGGGGCTTTATTGAAGTCGAAACTCCCATATTAATAAAAAGTACTCCTGAAGGCGCACGTGATTATCTGGTTCCCAGCCGGTTGCACCCCGGCAAGTTTTACGCCTTGCCTCAATCACCTCAACAGCTCAAACAATTGCTTATGGTAGCCGGTATAGAGAGATATTACCAGATTGCCAAATGCTTCCGGGACGAAGATACCCGGGCTGATCGCCAACCGGAGTTTACCCAGCTTGATATTGAAATGAGCTTTATTGAAGAGCATGACATAATGGCTTTGATGGAAGAACTGTTCAGCGGTTTGGTTGAGATTGTACGGCCGGAATTGCAATTGGTTAAACCGTTTACGCGGCTGACTTATGCCCAGGCAATGGAAAGGTATGGTTCGGACAAACCGGATCTCAGATATGGTATGGAGATTCAAGATGTTTCTGATATCGCCGGCAGCTCGGACTTTGGTGTGTTTACGACAGCAATTAGAGAGGGTGGACGGGTGAGGGGTATCGCCGTCACAGGTTGTGCGAGTTACAGCCGCAGGGAGTTAAATGAACTTAACGAGATAGCGCATTCAGTTGGAGCAGGAGGAGTTGTCACTATTTCGCTGGGAGAAGGTGAAGGCGGGCTTGATTCGCTTACATTTGAGGACATTAAATCCGTGGCTCTTAAGTATCTTGCTGTTGAACACATAATTAAAATCAGCCAAAGGATGGGTGCATCCAGAGGAGATCTGCTTATTCTGGCTGCCGGCAATGATGATTTGACCAGTGCAGTGCTTGATAAAATGCGGCGGGAATTTGCCACCCGGTTACAATTGATTAACAGTAATGTTTTTCATTTTTGTTTTGTAACCGGTTTCCCCCTTTTCTACCGTGATGAAGCCAATAACCGTTGGGATTCAATGCATCATCCCTTTACATCACCCAGAGAAGAGGACAAAAGAGAAATTGAAACTCAGCCGGAAAAGGCTTACGGGAGGCATTACGATCTGGTGCTTAACGGCTTTGAAATTGCCGGAGGCAGCATTCGTATTCATGAACCCGACTTACAGCGTAAAGTATTTCAGTTACTCAAATATACCGACTCCCAGATTGGTGAGCGGTTTGGCCATATGATTGAAGCCTTTGAGTTTGGGGCTCCACCACATGGTGGCATAGCTGCTGGAATAGACAGATTTGTGATGCTTCTGTGTGATGAGGTTTCTATACGTGAAGTGATTCCGTTTCCAAAGAATCAGAATGCACAGGATGTAACTTTTGGTGCTCCTGATGCAGTAACTGCCGAGCAGCTGGATGAGTTAAATATTAAGATTTGTGAAAAACAGTCAGAGGAGAAATAATGAAAGTTAAAGACAAAAAGAATGAAAACTGCCAGATGCTTTTTACCATAGAAGTAGAAGAATCTGAGATGAATGCAGCCATGGATTCAGCCTACAAGAAAGCATCTGAACAGGTTGAGATTCCTGGTTTTCGCAAAGGAAAAGCGCCCAAATCGGTTCTGGAAAAGCATTTGGATAAAGACAAGGTATGGAGAGAAGCAGTTGAAACAGTTGCTCCGGATGTTTGTCAGAAAGCCCTGGCTGAGGAGCAAATAACTGAACACGGACAGCCTTACGTTGAAGTAATTCAACCGGAAAGCCCGTTGATTCTAAAAGCCACTGTGCCTTTACCCCCCAAAGTTGAACTGGGTGATTATAATAACTTGAAGATCAAACGGAAAGAGAAAAAGATCACGGCCAAAGAAGTAAATGAAAAAATAGACAATCTGCGCGGGGTAGTCCCCAATCTGGTTACGGTTGAACGCCCGGTTCAGGCTGAAGATATGGTAACTATTGATCTCGAAGGCCGGGTTGATGGTAAGCCTTTCGTCAACGAAAAAGGTACCCAATATAACGTGAAGCCTCAGGAAGATTCAAACCTGAAAGGCCTGGCAGATCATTTGATCGGTATGAAGGCAGGAGAAGAGAAATCTTTTAATATCAGTTTGCCTGATGATTTTCCGACACCGGAAATGGCCGGTAAAGAAGTTGCCTTTATAGCCAAAATGCTTGAGGTTAAAGAGAAAGAATTACCTCCTTTGACCGATGAACTGGCAAAAAAACTCTCTCCCGATGTACAAGATGTCAAGGGCTTAAAAAAGAAAATAAAAACTCATTTGGAAAAAAAAGAAGCCGAACAGGCCAACCAGCAATTTGAAACCAGCCTGCTGGATGAACTTGTTAGTAAGAGCACTATCGAATATCCTCCCCAATTTCTGGATAGTGAGATTGATGGAATGATTGAAAGACAGGTGCATTACTGGCAGATGTTGAGCAGAAGCAAAGAAGAGTTTGAAGAGACCTTGAAGCAAACTTCATATGAGCAATTAAAAGAACAGTTTAAGCAACCGGCTGAGACAAATCTTAAGCGGTCGCTTATATTAAGCACGTTTATCAACAAGGAGCAAATCTCGGTTAGCTCCGATGAAGTAAAAGCAGAAGTAGAACGGAGAAAGAATGAACCCGGGGGAAAGAAAGAAGAGAAAGCAGCTATGCTTGACAAGCCGGAGACGCAACGGGCGATTGCCAATGAATTGATGACCAAAAAAGCACTTGGTAGGCTGGCGGAAATCAACGATAAAAGTGCAAATAAATCAAAACAACAGGAAAAACAGCCCGAAGAAAAAAGCAAGGAGGATGATAATAATAATGAATAATCCATCAAATGTTATTCCAATGGTTATTGAGAGTGGGGCCAGGGGTGAAAGAGCTTTCGATATTTATTCACTATTGCTCAAAGAACGCATTGTTATTTTAGGGTCTCCTATTAATGACCAGGTGGCAAATGTAGTTATTGCCCAGTTGTTATACCTGGACCGGGAGGACCAGGAGAAGGACATACAACTTTACATAAATTCGCCAGGTGGAGTGATCTCTTCCGGTCTGGCAATTTATGATACCATGCAATTGATACGGCCCAGGGTTTCAACCGTGTGTATGGGCATGGCGGCCAGTATGGCAACTGTTTTGTTATGTTCAGGAGCAAAAGGTAAACGATATGCCTTGCCAAACTCCACCATACATATGCACCAGGCCTTGAGTAGTGCCCAGGGGCAGGCTTCAGATATAGAAATTGCCGCTCGTGAGATATTGAGGCTTCAGGATATTATACGGCGTATTCTTTCACAGAACACCGGTCAGCCCATGGAAAAAATTATTCACGATACCGACCGGGATTTCTATCTGAACGCTGAGCAGAGCAAACAGTATGGCTTAATTGATGAAATTCTGGGCGCCACTGATAAATTTGATAAAGAAAAATCAGCCTGAGATACGAGTTTTAACAGTTTTGTAAATCAATTGGCCAGCGGTAGTAATAAACTGCTGGCCAAATCGTTGTTATAATCTTTATTGTTCTGCCTGAGCAGTTTTTAGGTGGCCTCAATT
>PWTP01000164.1 GCA_003563865.1 Dehalococcoidia bacterium | reverse complement strand
ATTCTTTTTGCACCTTTTTGCTTTAGAATCTCCAAACCTCCGCTCAGAAGTATCTTTCCAAACCCCCTGTTTTGGTATTTCTTATCAACCAGGAGCACATCGACATTGTAGAATGACTTACGACGGTCAATCGACAGTACCATTAAACCAATTGAGCGTTTTCCTTCCATTAAAATATATGGTTTCCGCACCTTTGGCCTGGCAAATGCGTAGCACAGGCCAGATTTGACGTCGCACACAAATGATTGCTGGTTTTCATTAATAGCCAGGTTTGTAACATCCCGGAAATTTTTCTCAGAATAGGGTTTAATGCTCGTGTTTTTTGGAAATGTGGTTTCCTTCTCAACGGCCTGGCGTAAATCTTTACGGAAATAACACCATTCTCCATGCACTCTCTTTATTATTTGGGCTTCATTAGTCAACTGGATATAGGCGATCTTTGCCTGTTGATCAAAATATAAATTGAATTCATATCCAAGCACGGTGTCTTCACTGCAGGCAATGCCGTTTGCATTCTGGGCAATTATTGACATTTGCTCATCATCATACATTAGAGCTGTTTTCCAGGCTTTTTTTGATACAATCTGCCTATTGACTATGCCCTTTGCCAACTTAACTATATCGTCAATTGTTGTTATATAAGTATGGTCTAATTGTTTAACAAGGGGCAATCGAACCGGAACAGTTTCCTGTATCACGCCATAAGAAACAGTATTAGCATTACAACCGTGAGTGGATTGAGTCATACCCAGCGGTTTCAAAATGTGCCGAGTCTGATAATCGATCAGATTTAACCCGCTTACACGCTCAATTATTTCTTCCAAAAAAACAATGTTGGAGATACTCCAATCGCTGGTGCGGGTTCCGGGTTCAAACTCAAGCGGGATGCTGTTAACTATTTCAAACACGTCTTTATAAGAGATTGGTGATTCGTACTCATAGCGTTCAACTTGGAACCTTTCCTGGTTAGATAAAGCTTGATGTTGTTTAGATTTCGACAGTTTAATCATTTTCCTGCTGTAAAAGTAGTCGGGAATGCCGGTATTATGAAAAAGCAATTGCTTGATTGTAATACGATAGGCATGAATAAATTCGGGAATGTATTTATCCAGTGTGTCATCTAATGACACTTGTTTCCAATCTACTAACTGCATTATGGACAGCCCGAGAAACAACTGGGACATTGAAGAAATCAAATAAGTTGAATCCGGCGATGCCGGAATGCCCCTCTTGCGATCAGCATAACCATATATTTTTTTATGGACAATCTTGCCGTCAGCGACGATAGCAACTCCACCTGAAATATCCCATTTGTCTGCTATTTCGTCAATATTTTTAGATAGTGTATTAAAATCTATTGTGTTAGTTTTCATCGGAAGCATATCCTGGAATCTTATTTTTTGTATTTTACCCTATTAATAAATTAAGCCTCCACCGGTCCGGGTAGTGGAGGCTGCTGCAATGGTAATGACAATATCAAAACACTAACTTACAGACTTTTGTTTTTCTTTTACTCCTGCACCTGTTTACTTCTTCTTAAGAACTAGCAACCCAAACTTAAGAAAACCGGGCCAGCTATACCAGATACTATACAACCCTGATGGCCATAATGCCGCGCGATGTAACCGGCACTTGCCTCTGAAGAATATTCATCTTCAAATAAAGGCATGCTGGCAAGGGTAGTATTAAGCGTATCCTTTGCCTTTTTCATTATATTTTTCTCCCTTGACTTTTTCTTTCACTATTTATAACGGTTTTTTTCAACCAAGGTTAGGTATTTTTAAAATTATTAATCTGGTAACCAGATGTCATAACAATCGGAAAATATCCGCAGAGCAGTGTTTGGACAGGCAGAAATAAATGCTATACTATGGTGCAAAAATACCACAGAGGGTGCCAAATGAACACTGTAAAGATTTTTGATGTCAAACAAAACTGCGTGGCAGATGTTGAAAAAATTGAAAAGACAGACGCCGAATGGAAAAGTCTTCTAACCCGTGAACAGTATGAAATTACCACTAAAAAAGGAACCGAGGTGCCCGGTACTTGTGCCTTAAACAACTTCAAACAACCGGGCGTTTTCCAATGCATCAGGTGCGGCACTGACCTTTTTGGCACAACTACCAAGTTCGAATCGGGAACAGGATGGCCCAGCTTTTTCGATCCAGTCTCATCATTAAATATTGTTACTCAACCTGATCTCAGCGGCGGAAGAACGCGAACAGAAGTTTTATGTGCCCGGTGTAGCGCTCACCTTGGACATGTTTTCGAAGACGGGCCTCCACCTACCGGCTTAAGATATTGCATAAATGGACTAGCACTGAAATTCATAACTGTAGATTACCCTTAAATTATGGATTGGCAGCTCTTTCTTCCAGGAATCTATCAGCTTTTCTCAGCTTTCTTATCAGAGGAATAAAAAAGCCAAGGGTCAAGATAAATGCAAGCCCGTCTGCCAGTGGAAATGCCAGCCAGATCCCATCAAGACCAATAAATCTGGGTAATATATATACAGCTGGAATTAAAAACAATACAGATCTCGACATGGAAGACACGACTGATTGAAACACTTTACCCAGTGACTGAAAGAATGTCCAGGCAACAAAAACAAACCCCAAAGCGTATATCATAAAAAATGTGCGCTTGGCAGCATAAGATCCCAGGGAGATGATTTCACTATCATTGGTGAAAACACGAATAAGTGGTTCGGGCATAAAATATAGTATCAAGAATGCCAACGAAGAGACGGCGGTAGCTGCAATTATGGCCAGTTTAATTGTTTTTAAGGCCCGTTTGTAACGTTTAGCCCCATAATTATAGCCTACAATAGGCTGCATTCCGTGACCGATAACCATGCCCGGCATAATAGCAAACATCCTGATTCGGGCAATGATGCCATATGTAGATATTGCCAGGTCTCCCCCATAAATACCAAGGTTAAGATTGATAAATATCATGGCAATACTGTTGGCAGTCAAAAGGCCAAATGATGAAAAACCTATTGCAACTATAGATTTTATAATCCCCAAATCCGGCCTCAGATTTTTACGGCGTATCTTGAAATAACTGGTGCCACTAATGTAATAGTACGAAAAAAACAATACATTGAGTATCTGGGCTATAACCGTAGCCAGCGCAGCACCTTCGACCCCCATATCCAACCCTATTATAAATATTGCATCCAAAATAATGTTGGTTACTGCTCCAAGTATCATGCCTGTCATTGATACACGAGCAGCGCCTTCTGCTCTTATAGGAAAATTCAGTGACATGGCCATAGTCTGGAAAAAGACGCCGATAAGAATAATCTGGAGGTAGCCTTTGGCATAAGGCATTACTTCCTCCGAGGCTCCAATCAACTTAAGCCAGAAATCGACATTGGAAAGGCCTATTATCATGATTAAGATTGAAGATATAAAGGTAACACTTATTGCATTACCTAAAACATGCTCGGCTTTATCAATTTCACGACTGCCATTGAGCCTTGATATCAACGAGGACCCACCCATGCCAATCATCTGGCCGACACCCATGGCTAAAAATTGGATTGGTGCAACGATGGAAAGCCCGGCAATGCCCAACGGGCCTACATAGTGGCCGATAAATATGGTATCGACAACGTTGTAAAGAGTAATTACTGCCATTCCCAACAGAGAGGGAGCTGTCAATTTTAGCAACAGCTTACCGATTTTGTCGGTATCAAACAAAGCGTGGTCAGTTCTGGGGCTCAAACATTACTCCTGTGCAAGGTAAATGATATTAATAATGGCTCCCGGAAATACATTTAAAGCATTTTCGATAATATTTGGTGGATATTTTCAAGTGAAGCAGCTAAATCCTTAAGCTCATCATCGGTAAGACAAGAAAGTGTTTCTTTGGCAGCGGTTTTTAATT
>PWTP01000051.1 GCA_003563865.1 Dehalococcoidia bacterium | reverse complement strand
TCCTTTTTCAAGCGATGTATTATCCCAATTTCTGTACCCACAATTATCTCTCTAGCCGGTGCGAAGTTTGGGTAATTGATAAAGAGAAAGTAGGCCTGGCAAAAAAGTTACTGCCTTCTGATGAAAACCTGGCATCACTGGCTGAAACCTTTAGCGCACTGGCAGATTCCAACCGGGCGAAAATACTGCTGTGTTTGTCTGAGCAGGAGATGTGTGTTTGTGATGTAGCTTGCGTGGTGGGGGTTTCGGAATCGGCAGTGTCTCAACATCTGAGAGTTTTAAGAAATTTGCGCCTGGTTAAACAGCGTAAACAAGGCCGCATGATGTATTACAGCCTGAGTGATGAGCATGTCAGCCAGTTACTGGATGTTTGCATGGAGCACGTCAAGCATGCGTAATAATTTTATCAATATAAATTAACCTTTGCGCAGATGATTAATAAAAAATATCATAGTTGTCGCTATCTATCGTTACTCTGGTGGTTACCCTGGCTATCAGTGGTAACATAGGCCTGGTTCCGGGTTTACTGGTAAATGAAGGTGGCGCTCTGGTGGTAATGCTCAATGGCCTGCGTTTGCTTAAAGGTCAGGTTGTGGGCTAGTCGTCCCGGCGGTATCTCCTTTTATTTTGCCGCAATTTATCCCGCAGAGATTAACCACGAATGTCTCGCTTTTTATATCCAATAAATCCGGCCGCAATCAAAGCCAGAGCAATAACGGTCATGATAGACAGGGTGACAAAATTAATATCCTCAACTGGCTGGTTAATATATATGTCGGTATAATAAACGGATGAAAAACGAAGAAAGAGTAACACAAATAATTAACCGGCTGAATAAGGAATATCCCGGCGCCAGGACAGCTCTAAACTTTACCAGCCCGATGGAACTGCTGGTTGCTACCATTCTTTCAGCCCAGTGCACCGATGTAATGGTTAACAAAGTGACGCCCGGGTTATTTGCAAAGTACCGTATGGCTGAGGATTATGCCAATGCCGATGTTGAAGAACTTGAAGCAATTATTAAACCCACCGGGTTTTATCATAACAAAGCCAAAAGTATTATTGGTGCAGCCGGTGAAATAGCCTCAAAACATGGAGGGGTTGTGCCAGATAACATGGCTGAGTTGATTAAACTGCCGGGAGTAGCCCGCAAAACAGCTAATGTGGTTCTATACAATGCCTATGGAGCGCTTGAAGGAATTGCGGTGGATACCCACGTAACACGCCTGAGCAACTTGCTGAGCCTGAGCAAACAGCATGATACCAATAAGATAGAACAGGATTTGATGAGGTTGGTGCCGCAGATACACTGGGGACTTTTTACCTATCTTTTAATAAGCCATGGGCGTAAAGTATGTATAGCCCGGAAGCCCAGGTGCAACCTGTGTGTGTTGAGTGATATCTGCCCTTCATCCGGTGTTGCCCGGGGCAGTGTGAAGCCCGTTTAACCCGAATAGCTCAATTGCATTAACGGTGGTCATTTGAGCAATATCGGCATAAGTAGTGTTTCTGGCGTTTGCCAAAGCTTGCGCTGTAAGCGGTAAATAACCCGGTTCATTGCGTTTACCTCGGTATTTCTGGGGTGGCAAGAAAGGGCAGTCGGTTTCAATAAGTATGCTGCCGTCCGGCACCTGGCACAGTAAACCGGCCATGTTTTTGGATGAGGGGTAGCTGATATAACCGCCAAAAGAAAGCATAAAACCCATTTCAAGGTAACTGAATGCAGCTGCCTCATCCCCACCGAAGCAATGCCTGACTCCTCTCCACTTACCTTGACTAACGGGGTTTTCCCGTGTCCACTCTTTTAGAATGCTTAACATATCACCTTCAGCATCACGGCAGTGGAGAATTACCGGCAAATTTAATGAAAAGGCTAGCCCAAGCTGTTGTTTAAATACGGCTATCTGAGCCTGCCCGTGCTGCTTGTTCCAGTGGTAATCAAGGCCGATTTCGCCAATAGCTACCACCTTTGGGTTTTGAGCCAGTGTTTTAAGCCGGTTTAAGTATCGGGAGTCGATGCAGATTGCATCCTGGGGATGGATACCGACAGCTGCTACCAGGCCGGTATATTCTTCTGCCATGCTGATTACCCTGGTTGATGATTCAAGGTCGATTCCGGCATTTAATATCCAGCCGACACCGGCTTCTTTGGCCCTGGTAATTACCTGCTCTAGATCGGATTTAAAATGCTCCATAAATAAATGCGCATGGCAGTCTATAAGCATACAAAACCTCTTTAAGAAACAATTATTTTACAAGACCTTACCCGGCACGGTTGGCATATAACGGGCAGCACTGGTGAATATGAGCTAATTAACTGAAGTTAAGCAACACGTTTTATTTGTTTTAACACCGGTTGCCCGGGTAATGAAAAACGTGGACCAGTTTATCACTATTACAAAACGTGTTTCAAATATAACGGACACTTTTTTAGGAGTATGCTGTGTAAATTGTAGAGAAAGAGTAGTAGTATTATTATGCAAGAAAATAATGGCTAAATAAAGCTATATCAGTTGACAAAGATCTCATTTAGCCCTAGACTTCAATGAGAAAAACCAGGAGGTTTATCATGAAACTGGTTGTTGTTGGTATCGGTCAGTGTGGCGGACGGATTGCAGATGAGTTTGCCCGCGTTCAGGCCCGGGCTATGGAATTTCGCAGACTGGAAATTATTCTGGACACATTTGCCGTCAACACAGACGCAGCTGATATGGCTTCTATAAGAAGCATACGTAATGATTATCAGCACATGATTCTTGCCGGCGCCGGAAAAACCAGGGGTCATGGCGTGGCTAAAATTAGCGAAATGGGGGCTGAAATTATCCGCGATGATGCTGATAAAATTATTGATGCCATGCGCTCTACTTCACGCTTTTATGAAGCCGATGCATTTCTGGTTATAGCCGGAACCGCAGGGGGTACCGGTGGAGGCGGCGCTCCGGTAATCGTCCAGGAGCTCAAAAAAAGGTTTGACAAGCCGGTTTATTCAATGCTGGTTTTGCCTTTTGAACATGAAGAAAATACTGAAGAGCGAACAATTTACAATTCAGCACTGTGCTTAAAGGCTACCAGTTCAGTGGCAGATGCCATATTCCTGGTAGATAACCAGCGTTATGTGCGTAAAGATTTTTCGCTTAAAGGTAATATATCCGGTATTAATCGTATTGTTACCGAGCCATTTTTGAACCCGCTTTCGGCAGGTGAGGAGAAACGGCGCGGTAATATTGGCGCCCGCCTGCTTGATGCCGGGGATATAATTCAAACCCTGGATGGCTGGTCTGCTATTAGTTACGGAGTGGTTAAGATTCCTTTTATACCAATGCCGTGGGATTACAGCTCCAACTTCAGGAAGAAAGGTTCGTCGGTTCACCGGGGGATTGAAGCCATGGACCAGGCTTTAGGTGAAATGAGCATTGATTTCAATCCTGAGGATGCCCATAGTGCACTATTTCTTATTTCGGCTCCACACCGTGAGCTGAATATGGAGCTTGTCAAAGAACTGGGTGACCATTTAAGAAATTATGCCCCACAAGCCGTTATAAGGAATGGAGATTATCCACGTAATAAGGCATCTATTGATGTTACTGTTATGCTTTCAAAGATTGCCTGTGTGCCACGCGTATCTCAGATTTACTCGAAAGCCACTGCATTGCCTGATGTTCAACAAAGGCGTGCAGTTGAAAGGAAGACCAAAGCCAACCTGACTGAAGAAGCCGGCAAAGATGTGCCGTCACTGCTTTAAATGCGTGGCAGTAAAAAACCTTTGTAAACTGTTTATTCAAACTGGCTGCTTATAATATACAGACACTGCAACTTATAGATATTGTCTGTTAAAATAAACTACCAATAAATCCAGCTGTTAAAACATGGGCAAATAACCAGTAATACTCTTGCATTTTGGTTTTTCATGGAT
>PWTP01000001.1 GCA_003563865.1 Dehalococcoidia bacterium | reverse complement strand
TCCTCCCACATATCAACCAGCTGGCACAGGAATCCATCGTAACACTGGCCGGGTGCCCGGCTTCTGTCGAGCTTAGCTTTAGTTGATAGTCTCAGGCCTATAGTTGAGCGGGGTTCATTTGTTTTCATTCTTTTACCACCTTTAAAAAAAATTTTACTATAAAACAAAAACCTGTCTTTCCAGACCCTTTTACTGCTTTTTGGATCGTCTGCACAAACCCCGCTTTAAAAAACTAAGGTTTTGCTAAACGGACAAAAAGATTTCCAAAGATAAAACAGTTACTGCCGGATACCCGCTATTTTTTATATCCGGGCATATTATATTGGCTCACTAGTGGTGGCAGATTTGCCGGATGACTCAAATAAAAATACCCCATGTTAAACATAATGGGGTAATAATGCAGTTATTATTTGGATTTGTCTGTGAGCTGAGTCACACAAAATAAAAAACTATACTATATATGGAATAAAAGACTATAATAAAAGAACAGGGTTGCAATAATCTTGAAAATACTCGAGAAGGGCTTAACAGCTTTTATTTTGGGCTGAAACAGCGGCGTTCCAGTTCATCGAAGTTTAAAATCAATATCCGCCCCCGTTTGCAAGCTGCAATGCCTTCTTTCTCCCACCTGGACAGGATGCGTGAAATGCTTTCACGTGATGTGCCAATCAGGTTAGCCACGTCTTGGTTTGAAAGAAGTAACTCGCCCGGTGACTCGCCAATATTTTCAGCCAGCTGGCTTTCTTCAAGCAGGGTTTTGGCCAGCCTTTCTTCAACCGTAAGGAAAGTGGCCGATTCAAAACGTTCAATGTGCCGCCGCATGTCCTTCAAACAGGCTTCTCCTACCAACAAATGCAGTTGTGGAAACTCTCGGCACAGCTCGAGAAATTGATTGCGGTTAGCACGCAGCAACTTGACATCGGTTACGGCATATGCCGTACCCAGCTGCGGGCTGCCATCCATTATGGATAATGTACAGAAGAAGGTGCCGGGCCTGGGCGTGCACAAAGTTATCTCACGTCCGTCTGGGCGAACACGGATAGTTTTCACCTTGCCTTTTAGAAGGATATTAAAGGTTGGATGAGGATCATCCTGGGAGTAAATCTGTTCACCGGCAGCAAAAACCATCTTTTGCATTCGTTCGGGTAGTTTGGTACGTATATCAGGATGAAGGCGGGCAAACAAGCCATGCTCGCAGTCGTCTTTCATAAACAATTTTCCTTTCCCAATTCTCAATCAAATAACTGCATGTGTCAAAAGCAGTCATTACATGCACATATAACAAATAATAAACCATGATTGACACCCGGGTCAACACGCTAGGGCTCAAGATCGCCTGCCGGTAAGGTCGAAATAAGCCTGCCTGCAGCTTTTCAGGTCCATATCCCCGGCAGGCTCTTCCAGAGATATTTTGCCTTTATTTAAAATTATAACCCTATCAGCCAGTTCGAGGCCACGTTCCAGACTGTGGGTTGTAAGCAGTATAGTGTATTCCCCTTTTTCAAGTAATGACCAAAGCATAGAGACTGCCTGCTGATCAAGGCCGGTCTCAGGTTCGTCCATCAAAAGAACTGATGGATTGTGCAATATCGAACGGGCAATGGCAATGCGTTGCTGCATTCCGCGGGAAAAGGTATCAATGCGGTCATGCAGGCACGAAGTCATGCCTACCGTGGCTGCCACTTCTCTGGCGCGTTGCCGGATGTTCACGATATCATAAAGGAGGGCGTAAAATTCCAGGTTTTCACACGCGGTAAGGCTGCCGTAAAGAGAGCTATGGTGGCTTACTACACCGATGCACCGGCGTATCTCGTCGGCGTCTTTTTTCAGGTCAAAACCATTTATTGAAACACGGCCGGATGTAGGTTTTATGGCCGTGGACAAAATCTTGAGCAGAGTAGTTTTGCCGGCACCGTTCGGTCCAAAAATAACTACGGTTTCACCTTTTTGTACTTGAAGGTTGACATTATTAAGTGCCGGGCGGTGATTATACGATTTTGTAAGCTGGTTGATCTGGATGACCGGCTCAGTTGTTTGAGTTTCGGTCAATTTTCCTGCCTCTTATTGTTTGCCTGGTGCCTTGCTTTTAGGGCCCGGTTCATTAACTCTTTACGTTGCCATTGATACTCATCTTCATCAATATCGCCGTTTTCAAATGCATCGTCAAGGCTGGCAATTTGCACCAGCAGTTTATCTTCACCCTCTTTTACGGGCGCAGTTGAGCTTTTCTTGCGGCGGTTTAAAGCCAGTAGCAGCAAAGCTGCCAGTACAACAGCCGGGATAATCAACCATAACAATGGTTGTTGGCTGTCGGGTTGAAGTCCTGATAACTGCAAATTCAATGCCTGGCCGGCAGGTAGAGACTTTCCCGAGAAAGACTGATAAATAACACCCTGGATATCCAGCGGTTCATTTTTTGTCAGTTGTGGTACCTCAACTTCAACCTCTCCATCGACCAGAAACTGATATGAAGCCTGCTCAAAACCGACGCTACGGTTATAGGTATAGCTGGAGCCTGCATCATGCACACAGAAAGAATAAGAGATTATGCTGGAGCCCGGCATTAACGGGGCTGTGTAGGCCATTCCATCATCAGTCATAATAAAATATTCACTGCTGATATCCATTTCCAGTTGGAGATGTTCAGCTTCAGGTGGCAGAGGCAACATGGCTGTTATAGTGGTGCCGTCTGATAATGTTTGAGAGCCTGTATAGGTACTGTTGCCCTGGTTATTCATGAGCAGAAACTCAACAAACTTAAGCCCGTCATCTTCAACGTAGATAACGGTGTGAGACATTGATATATTTAGTTCTTCCTTGCTCTGGGTGGTATCATAGACAATAATCTCAGTGTTAATTTCTGTTTGGCCCTCGGTGAAGCTGATTGCGGGGCTATAATATCTAACACCCAGATAATCAACCGAAACGTAGTAGGTGTGTGTATCAGCAGTGCTTAACCCCGTAAATTCAAAGTACCCCTCACTGTCGGAATAATCATTGGCCGGATCTTCCGGATCGTGGCTGTCATGAATGTAAGTTTCAAGTGTAATTTCCAGATTACCAACCGAGCCTCCATCAGGAGTGTTATTGGTTACCTGGCCAGAAATAGTCCCGCCGTCTTCGGCTGCCGCCAGCGGGCCAGATAATAAAAAGAACAAAGCTAAAGCTATAATACCAGAAAATTTTTTCAAGCCAATCTCCTAAATAACCAAAGTATTTTGCCGCAATTGGAGCAGAAGCAGGCATCAGAGGCCGTTAGGGGCCTCACTTGGCACAAAAGTGTTACTTTTTATGCCTGAGGTTTCGTATCTGCTCTTCAATATCATCCATATCATTTTGTTTTACGGGCTCTTTTTTTGGGATGCCGGGTTTTTTAGAATCAGATTTCGAGGCATGGTTGAAATCCTGCCCGGTATGAGTTTGCCTGTGCCGGCTGTTTCTTGTCGGTGATGGTATTTTACGATAGCTTAAAAACGGATATCCAATGACGGCAATGGTAACCAGGGCGAGTAATATGGCTATAGCTATTTCCATTAAAGTCCTCCACCTCTCTCCAAGGATATTGACCCATCCGGTTGAGCGATTTTAGCACCCGATATCTAAAATAGTCAATGACACTTGTTTTAATTTACAGAGCTTCTTCAGCAATTTTAAGAGTCAAATCGATATCTTCATTGTTATGGGCAAGCGATACAAATGCTACCTCGAACTGCGAAGGAGGCCAATACACCCCCCGTTTTAATAGTTTATTATGGAAGCTCTTGAAAGCAGAAACATCAGACTTTACAGCATCATCAAATGTTGTGACTTCCTCCCGGGTAAAAAAGAGGGTTAGGAGTGAGCCTGCCCGGACAACCTTCCATGCCAGGCCGAGTTTGGATATTATATCTAAAAGCCCGTTTTCAAGCATGGCAGCCTTTTTTTC
>PWTP01000143.1 GCA_003563865.1 Dehalococcoidia bacterium | reverse complement strand
ATGCCGTCCTGGGTTGCAGTGTGGTGAATCGGCGTGTTGTCTTTCTGAATGAATGTGCCTGAGCGCTGGCTTAAGTCGTCCAGTATTATGCCGGCTGAAAGCATGCGTTCCTTATCTTCGGCAGCAAGATCGGACGGGTTGCTCTGGGAAGGGCTGCTTCCGGCCTCACTTTGATAACTTGAAAGGTCTATATCACTGCCAACTGCGGCTTTTTTTGCTGATGCTTTCCTGGCCTTTTCAGTTCTTTCTGCCCTTATTTTATCGGACACGTGGCACACTCCTGATAGCCTTTTCGCTTGATATTATCCAGTATGTCGAGCGGCGAAGAACCGCAACTTATGATTCTGCCGCCGGCAAGCACGTAACCGGTTGCAGCATTAACGTAATCAAGAATATGGCCGGTGTGGGTAATTATAAGCCCGCCACACCGACGCTGGTGGATGGGACAACCTTTTTGTAGTAATTCATTAATAAGAGTCCCTATCAGGGCTATATTTTCAAGATCAACCCCGCTTTCAGGTTCATCCAAAAGTACCATTTCCGGTGTTTGTGCCAGGAGTTGCAGCAGTTCAGAACGCTTCATTTCACCGCCGGAAAAACCGGCGTTAATGTCGCGGTTTAAAAATTCAGCCATATTGGCTTTTTGTGCCAGCACGTCAATATCATCAGTCCTGCCTCTGGCTTTTAAGCAGGCTTTGACCATGTCACGTGTTTTAACCCCTTTAACTACCGGAGGCCGCTGAAAGGACATGCCTATACCAAGCCTGGCACGCTCATCTAAAGGGGCATGGGTAATATCCTTGCCTTTAAATATAATCTTGCCCCGGGTTACTTTGTAACGGGGAAAGCCCATGATGGCCATCATAAGGGTAGTTTTGCCGCTCCCGTTAGGCCCGAACACTACATTAGTTTCGCCTCCTTTTACATCGAGGTTGATGCCATGCAGAATATCTTTGCCATCAACCGATACAGCCAGATCTTTAATCTCTAATAGCCTGGGCGCATCCATATCAAACCTCCTTTAAGGCAGGGGAGAGAATCAGTTATTCGGTTTATTATAACAACTTGCATGTATAACGGCCAACCCGAGTGTGTATGTGTGGAGGTGAATTGTATTATACCGCCAACCAGCTCTTGAAGGACTAAAAGATCCGGTTTTTTCTTGTTTACGGGTTGATATGTGCTAAAATTACACACCTTAATAAACACTTTGAATATTTGTGAGGGAACGATTATGCAAAAGAAAATCGATGAACTTATAAAACAGCGGGAAAGCATAACTGCCGGGGGCGGCGAAGCTCAGATAAAAAAACAGCATGATAAGGGCAAGCTCACTGCACGTGAACGTCTGGAGTTGCTTCTTGATGCAGGCAGTTTTAATGAAATTGGCACGTACCGTCAGCATGGTTGCCACGATTTTGGCCTGCATGAAAAGACCTATCCCGGTGACAGTGTAATTACCGGATACGGGCAAATCGATGGGCGCCGGGTTTTTGTGTTTGCCCAGGATTTTACCGTGCTCGGGGGCTCTTTGTCCCATGTTGCCGGTGAAAAAATATGCCGGGTTATGGATTTAGCCTACGAAAATGGCACCCCTGTTATTGGCTTGCTGGATTCCGGGGGCGCCCGCATCCAGGAGGGAGTAGACAGCCTGGTTGGCTATGGCGAGATATTTACCCGTAATACTCTTTACTCAGGCGTTATTCCTCAAATATCAGTGGTCATGGGGCCGTGCGCCGGAGGTGCGGTATATTCACCGGCCATTACCGATTTTATTTTTATGGTAGAAAATACCGGCCAGATGTTTATTACCGGGCCTCAGGTTATCAAAGCAGTCACCGGTGAAGAAGTGAGTTTGGAAGAACTGGGCGGAGCCTCCACTCATTCAAAAAAGAGCGGAAATTGTCATTTTGTGGCAACTGGCGACAAAGAATGTCTGGAAATGGTGCGCCGGCTGCTTTCTTTTCTGCCTTCAAATAATACCGAAAGTCCACCTGATTTTATGACTGAAAAAGGTGAAGCATTATTAGATGATGAAATCCTAAGCGTAGTACCGGAAGAGCCCAACCGTGGCTACGACATGCGAAAAATTATAACCGGAGTTATTGACAGCGATGATTTTTTAGAGTCACAGCAACAATTTGCACCCAATCTCATTACCGGCTTTGCAAGGCTTGGTGGCCGGGTGGTGGGAATTCTTGCCCAACAGCCTGCATATCTGGCCGGAGTAATTGACTGTGATGCCTCTGATAAAGGAGCCAGGTTCGTGCGTTTTTGTGACGCATTTAACATTCCCCTGGT
The DNA here is from genome assembly GCA_003563865.1 of Dehalococcoidia bacterium. GTDB lineage: Bacteria > Chloroflexota > Dehalococcoidia > Dehalococcoidales > CSSed11-197 > CSSed11-197. The sequence continues at coordinate 1,681 of PWTP01000143.1, read as the reverse complement.
TACTCTGGTGGATGTGCCTGGTTACATGCCCGGCAAGGATGAAGAATACAAAGGAATTATCCGTCATGGTGCCAAGCTCTTATATGCTTACGCTGAAGCTACTGTGCCCAAGGTAAGTGTTATCATTCGGAAAGCATATGGTGGAGCCTACATTGTAATGAGCAGTAATAGTCTGAGAGGAGACATTAACTATGCCTGGCCAACAGCTGAAATTGCGGTTATGGGCCCGGATGGAGCGGTTAACATAATATACAGAAAAGAACTGGAGGCGTCATCAAACCCTGCTCTAGAAAAAAACCGGCTGGTGGAGGAGTACCGAAACAAGTTTGCCAATCCTTATGTTGCGGCGTCAAAAGGATATATCGATGATGTTATTGACCCGCGGGAGACACGCAGTAAAATAATCAGTGCCCTTGAAATGCTTGAGGGCAAGACGGTTGATAGCCCGGCAAAAAAGCACGGCAATATACCGTTGTAGATAGCTTATAAAGGTGAGAATTTAACCGGTGTCTGTTGCTGCTTCATATTCAGAAGCAAGTGAAGCAAAAAGCTCTTTTACGGTGATAATTCTGTCGGTCAGGTAGGCATTAGCTCCGGCAAAAGCAAAACCTTTGTGCAAAAACCCTTTCTTGGCATTGGTTAGAGCCTGGCAAATGCAGTAAGGAGATATCTTGAAATTACACGTTTTAAGACATTTCCACGGACAGGCTACCGGTTTTTTAACCTGGCCGGATACAGCTTCTAAAAACTTATTCATAATAGCCCTTCCGGGCAAACCTACAGGACTATTGATTATTGTCAGATCTTCCTGCTTGCATTCAATGAAAGCCTGCTTGAACTCAGGCGAAGCATCACACTCCACAGTGGTTACAAAGCGGGTAGCCATCTGTGCGCCGCTGGCACCCAGCTTAATAAACTCAAGTATATCAGCGCCGGTATAAATGCCGCCGGCAGCAATTACCGGAACGGCCTTACCAAACCTTTGTTCGTATGGCTTGATGGTACCGGTCACCCCGGGTATAATTTTTGCCAGCGAATATTCGGGGTCGTCAAGCTGTTCGCGCTTAAAACCCAGATGGCCTCCGGCAAGGGGGCCTTCAACGATTACCGCATCCGGTATGCGGTTGTAATGTTGTGCCCAGTATTTAAAGATTAGCTCTGCAGCCCTGGCCGAAGATACAATTGGCACAGCGTAAGTTGCCTTTTTGCCGGGTTCAGCTGCTGGTATGAGTTCAGCGGCTTTTAACGGGAGGCCTGCACCCATTATAACCAGATCAACCCCTTCTTCTACTGAGATTTTAACCAGGTCGTCAAAATCTGTTAAGGCTACCATGGTATTGATGCCGATAATACCTTTGGTCATCTGACGGGCTTTGCGAATTTCACTACGCAATGCCCTCTGGTTGGCTTCTTTGTAGTTGCGGTTGAAATCCGGCTCAAGCATGCCGATGCCGGCAGCTGAGATAACTCCGATACCGCCTTCTTCAGCAGCTGCTGAGGCAAGGCCGGCCAGTGAAATGCCCACTCCCATGCCACCTTGAATCACCGGAAATTTTGCGAAAAGCTCTCCGATTTTTAAACCGGGCATTGCCATAAAATATCCTCCACCCTACTGTAAATGTGTTTAGTAACGATAAAAACCTTCTCCGGTTTTACGTCCCAGTTTGCCCTCAGACACTTT
>PWTP01000017.1 GCA_003563865.1 Dehalococcoidia bacterium | reverse complement strand
GCAATGTTATGGTGGTGCTTCTGATCCAGCTGTTGATGGGGATCGGGTATATTTTGGACGGACTTTTGTAATGAACACTTTAGTCAAAGTTAATAGCCCAAAAAAAGGTAACGGTAAAAGCTTTTTAAACAATATGTTCACTACAGTCGTACCACGATACGATCTGATTAATGCCCTGATGACACTGGGGATGGATAGGAAATGGAGGAATATGGCGGCGGCGGAATGCCTGAACGATAAACCCAAACTGGTTCTTGATATTTGCTGTGGTACTGGAGATCTGGCCATTAGCATTGCCAAAGGCAGCAGCGATGAAACTGAGGTTTTCGGTGTTGACTTTAGCCAACCTATGCTGGACAAGGCGGTTTTGAAGGCAGCCAAACTCCCCGACAAGCAGATAAAATTTGCCTGGGCAGATATTGCCAGCATTCCTTTTCCTGACAGCTGCTTTGATTGTATCGGCATATCTTTTGCCTTCCGGAACCTGACTTATAAAAATCCCACTGCTGCCACATATCTTTCCGAAATTTTAAGAGTGATTAAGGCCGGTGGCAGGTTTGTTATAGTTGAGTCCAGCCAGCCAAAGCCCAAACCCCGGATTATTAATTTTCTGCACAAGTTTTATGTGCGCCAGATTGTCTTCATGCTCGGATGGTTTATATCAGGAGACAAAAAAAGCTACCGTTATCTGGCTGAATCGGTATCCAAATACTATAATGCCGACGAGCTAAAAAGCTTATTGCTTGAGGCCGGTTTTTCACAAGTGTCTTACCGGCAGCTCTTTTTTGGCGCTGCAGCAATTCATGTTGCGGTAAAATAAAAAAAGCATGCTTGGGTGCATGCTGCCAGCCTTAGTGTATGGCGATATATTATGACCCCCTACACTGTTCTTCAAGCGACTTGATTGTTATAATGCCGGAGGTGGCATATGGAACAGCCTGGAAAACTGATTATTGAGCCCATCGGAATCGTGTATAATGGGGTGCAGGAGTCGCGTGATGCCAGCTTTGACTGGTCCGGTATTACCTCTCAGATAGAACTGGAAGAAAACTATTCTAAGTATACCCGGGGGCTTGAGGGCTTTTCACATCTCTGGGTTATATTCTGGATACACCGGGCCTCAAAGAAAAAACTGGCAGCCGAGATTCACCCCAAAGGCGATAAAACCCTTCCGCTGGTTGGTGTTTTTGCATCGCGCTCACCCAACCGCCCGAACTCGGTTGGCCTGAAATTAGCTGAAATCATCCGGGTTGAGGGCAAGTTGATTACTGTAAAAGGCCTGGATGCACTTAATGGAACCCCGGTAATTGATATAAAGCCTTACAGTCCGGGGTACGATTCAGTTTCAGAGTTCAGGGTGCCACCATGGAGCAGCAGCTTTCAAAACGGTTAACTGCCATATATGAAGCCTTACTGGCGCGGTATGGACCTCAGGCATGGTGGCCGGGAGAAACCGTCTTTGAAGTTGTGGCCGGAGCAATACTAACCCAGTCAACCGCGTGGGAAAATGCCAGCAAGGCCATTAACAATCTCAAAAGACGAAACTGTCTTTCAGTTTGGGCTATTCGCAGTTTGCCGCAAGAAGAACTGGCTGAAATCATCCGGCCTTCTGGTTATTTCAATTCTAAAGCCAAAAAACTCAAAGCTATGGTGGAATGGCTGGATGACATGTGTGGAGGCAATATCGAACAACTGGCAAGAATTGATACCCTTTCTTTGCGCTCAAAGCTACTTAGCGTTTATGGTATTGGACCGGAAACAACCGATTCTATCTTGCTTTACGGGCTTGGAAAGTCTGTATTTGTAATTGATGCCTATACACGGCGCATTATTGACAGGCAAGGGCTAACGCCTGCTGGTGGCACCGGTTATGATGATTATCAAAAGCTGTTTATGTATAATCTGGAGGACGATACAGTCATGTATGGTGAATTCCATGCTTTGCTGGTAAAACTGGCCAAAGATGCCTGCCGCAAGACACCACTGTGTTCTGTTTGCTGTTTAAGTAACGAATGTCTTAAAAATATTGAGAGGGGGGCGCCGTGAGGGACGATTGACTACAACAGCTGATAGAAAAAACCGCTGCTCTCATAAGAACAGCCCGTCATGCGGTGATTTTTAACGGAGAAGCTTTACCCCAGGAAACCGTTAAGCGGGCAGTTGAAGAGTCACAAGCAAGTGATTTGTTCATCGTTATCAGTTCAACACTGGTAGTGTACCCGGCAGCTTATATGCCCGAGTATGCTGCTTGCAATGGATCCAGGTTGGTGATTATCAACCTTACGGCTACGTCGATGGACAGCCGGGCTGAAATTGGCATCCGGGCTAAGGCGGGAGAAACATTGCCACAAATAGCCAGGCTGGTTAAAGAGGGTGGTTGAAAGAAACTAGCTGCTTCTTTTAACCCAGGCATCACGGTTGCGTATATCCCGGTCGAATATAAACCGGTTGAAAACCAGTTCAGGCAAAGGCAACTCCCGGCTGATTTCAGCCCGGGGCTGAACAAGCCTTCTCAAAATTACCAGCAAAAACAGGGTCAAAAACCCGAGAGCGGCCTGATTTCCGTCCTGGATGCCAAGCGGGCCGGTTAAAAACAAACTAAAAAGCGGTAGGGAAATAAAGGCTATAAGCACCCCAACTGCCAGTTGCTTGAAGGGCGCCAGAGAATAAGACATAACAAACACGATCAACCCGAGCAGAGGTGAAACAGCCAGTACTACACCGAAGCTGGTGGCAATGCCCCTGCCTCCCTTGAAATTTAAAAACACCGGCCAATTATGGCCTATTACTGCAAATATACCAACTAGAATCTGAAAATAGGGAGCCAGGCCTGCCTGGCCTGCCAGCCATACGGCAATATAACCTTTTCCAATATCAAAAAGAAAAACCGGGACAGACATCCACAGTGAAGTTGAACTGGCAACGTTGGAAGCGCCAACATTACCGCTGCCGTGCTTTCTGATATCTATACCTTTACCCAGCCTGGCTACAATATATGCGGCCGGAATTGAACCCAGCAGATAGGCACCTGCTACAAGCAAGATAAAAACCCAATTTACCATTGGTTATAATTGCCTCCTCAAATAAGCATAAACCCTGTCTAGCGGGCTCTTTTTAACAGGTTATCTGCCACTGACGCCGGAACCCCGGCTTCTCCGGGTGCCACTTCTATACTCTCATCAATTCCGTGATAGTCACTGCCTCCGGTGACTATAAGATTCAGCTTGTCAGCCAGCCTTAACAATGCCTGCTGCGTATCCCGGGTAAAATCTTTGTAATAAACCTCGATGCCTGCCAAACCGCAGGCAGTTAATTCGGCTGCCACAGATGGATAATCAGTCACTGTAAGAGGGTGGGCCAGCACGGGCAAACCACCGTATTTGAGTATCAGCTTAACACCTTCGGCGGGCGTGATTTTGATACGCTCAACATAAGCCGGTTTTCCCTGTGCCAGATAGAGATCGAAGGCTTCTTCAAAGCTTTGCACAAATCCCTCTTCTATTAGAGCAATTGCGATATGCGGCCTGCCGATGTTGCTTGCACCGGCAATTTGGTGTACTTTATCCCAGCTGATGTTGCTACCCAGGGCGTTTAAACTTTTTACTATTGCCCGGGCTCTTTCGCCTCTGTCTGATCGCATGCTGGACAAACTTGAAACCAGGCCGGCGTTTCTGTAATCAATGAAATAGCCCAGTAAATGCAGTTCACTCCCGGGGGCATTGGTGCTAAGCTCAACACCAGGGATGACAGTCAGACCGGGATGGTTTTTACTTTCTTCAATAGCCGCCTGGACTCCATCAACAGTGTCGTGGTCGGTAATAGAGATCAGGCTTAAACCCTTCTTTGCAGCCAGAGCAACCAGTTCTTCCGGCTGGTATCGACCGTCAGAGGCACTGGTGTGAAGGTGCAAATCTATGCCTGACATTTATCTGTATACCTTGTAATTCTTTCTATGCTGTTGGTTCTTCCGCTGGCAGTATCAATATCAAGCAACATTGAGGTAAAAATGGAGCTGCCTTTGGCGGCTGACAT
>PWTP01000022.1 GCA_003563865.1 Dehalococcoidia bacterium | reverse complement strand
GCACCAGCAGTATAGCTAGAAGGCTCAACGGGACAACCAGGCAAACAATAAGGTTCAACTTGCGAATACTAGGAGTCATAATAAAATCCTATGTTAACTTGTATCAAGTCCACGGGTATGAAAATAAACCACCTGCTTTTTATAATCAATGGTATCAATTTCGGCTGCTTTTTCTAATGTTTTGCCTGGATTATCAACAACACTGGTTTTACTTACCTGTGAGTATTCTAAAATGAGCACACTAGTCAACGAAAGGTATCAGTGCATCCCAGCCACGAATAACTACCACCACCGTAATCACGTACAGGATGGTCCTTCCTGCCCAGCAGGCAATTATGAACTGCCACAATGGAATACGCAGGGCACCGGCAGCAATAGCAACTACGTCAAAAACAAAGGGAAACATGGAAAAGAAAAAAACGCCGATTGCCCCCTTGTTTTTTACCCGATTAACCAGTTGTTCATATTTCTCGCTCTTCTCAACCACACCACGCCCGGAATAGCCGACGAGGTAGCCAACCATTTCGCCAATACCGGCGCCTATACCGCCGGCGAGCCCTACTCCGATCAGCCCTAACATGCCACTGGCTGGATAGATAATGGCGCCAATGCTGACCAGAACCGGCAGGACGGTCCCCATAAAAAGAAAGACCGAAGCATTGCCAATCAGGCTTATAAGGAAAGCTCCCAGGTAACCATATTTTTGAAACTGGGCTACTACAGCCGGGTCTCTTCCGTAAACTAGAAAGAGGCTTACACTTATAATTATTACTGCTAATATAACCAGCAGAGGAACAATCTTCTTCCTCTTTTTGGTTGGTGGGTCATCGACCATCTGGTAATTAAGGTTTGCCACCTTTTTGCCTCCCGGTTTTTAGAAATATTAACACTTTCAAACAGTCGTTTGGGTTCCACTATCGTTCAGTTTGGTTTATTATAACAGAGGTTTATGCCAGCACCACAATTGGCACCAGATATGATATGAGCGCCTATTACCGGGGTTGGTCTTGAGAAATATATACATTCTTCGGCGAACTTCTGATTGTTATTCCGCTGAAGCCAGATGGTCCTCAGTTTATTGTCGATACATGATAATCCAGCAAAACCGGGTTACTTGAGGTACAAATTATCAGGTTTGGCAGCAAAACAATTGCCGCAGGCAGGGCAAGAAAACACCACCCTGGTGATCTTGCTCCTGTTGCCTTCGGTATCCCGGTCGTGACTGGTTATGGAGCAGTCATAGCCGTCAACCGGGCAAACTGCACACAGAGTATAGATGTAACCTGTTTTAGGGTCTTTAAACCTCAGCTCACCTTGTGACAGCATCTTTGAGATCCTTGATTTGTTTTTAACCTTCTCCATAAGTACCTCTCCTTTTTCCTTTCCCATTAGCACTTTATTGCACCCGGAGAAAGGGCAAGTTGCTGTTGCCCTTGCAAACGGACAGCCGATTCAAGCCAAGATCAGCCATTAATTATATATTAGTATTGCAGCAATTCGGTGTCAATCGGTATTACTCGTATGAGCCAAAGATGAAGGCCATATCATCTTGCAAGGCAGAAATCTTTTCCTCAGGGAAAAGCTCCTCATCTATATCGAGCATTAACTTAACTTCGCTTTTAACTGAGCCCAAAATATACGCTCTGAGACATTCACTTTCAGGTTTACCTTGCCCCGCTTTAGATTTAAATTTCAACACACCCCGGGTAATAAATGATGATGAATCACTGGGCAGAGAGTACGTGTCCAATTTCTCCTCGGCAATAACCGCTCCCTGTTTCTGGACAAAATCTTTTACCACACTGTAGAGCAACTCGGGATTTAAGCCTTTGTATACTTTCTGAATTTTCATTTTGATTATCTCCACTTGCAATTAATGTTTTTATCTGATTCCAGCTCGGTAGTGCTTGCAGCGCTTGTGTTTTTGCTTTTGGGTCACGGACAGAGCGCTGATAAAGGCTAGAAACATCCGCTAACTGTATATTATTGGGGCAGAAGGCCGGTGTCAATAGAATTTCGGCTGGTAAATTGATTTAAATCTAGAGTTTTCACCAGTTGGCGCAAATATCATCGCAGGCTGTTCATTCTACCCCGTTAACACCATTGAAATAATTCTCTAAAGCTCTTATGATAAGTAAGGTAGAAATTCTTTAATAAGAGGGGGAAGCTATGGCAGCCGTAGTGAAAAAAGTTGAGTATTTCTATACTCTGGTTCCAAACAAAGCCGGGCAAGGTGCCAGGATTTTTAATGCGTTAAGGGAAGAGGGCGTTAGTCTGATTGCTTTCACCGGTTTCCCGTTGAGCAAGCGACGTGCTCAAGTGGATTTCGTGCCCTCTAACCAAGAGGTTTTCCTTGATGCAGCCAAGAAGGCAGGAATTGAACTGGTTGGCCCCAAAGTTGCATTTCTTGTTCAGGGTGAAGACAGGGTAGGCGCTGTTGCCGAGATGCTCAGTAAATTGGAAAAGGCTCATATTAATGTCACCGCCATCCAGGCCGTTGCCGCCGGTGCCGGGCGGTTTGGTGCCATATTCTGGGTCAGGCCTCGCAACATAGGCAAAGCTGCCCAGATATTGAATGCATCTTAAGCTGCAAACGAGAGCTATTTCAGGAAAGCTGTTATTGTTAAAAAGCAGGCATTGCTACTTAATCACAGGTATCGGCTCTACGCAGGATCTCACGTGCTCAAATGGCACTTGAAATCAAAGTTTGGGCTAATCCGGCTGATTCTCACTCCATCACCAACGGCAAACATATTGTGCATCTCGGTTTCAAGGCTGGAGTTTAGCTTAGGCCGGCAACAATAAAATCTGCCCGCCTGGCAAGGTACTTGCCATAAGCAATTGGCTCATGGAAGGGTTCACAAAGGTATTGCTTCATGAAAAGATCTGGCTGGTGGCTCCACTTCGTTAGCTTGAAGAAAATCTTTCTATCTTGGGTTTTGCCAGCCTTTCGAAATCCTTGTACGCCATTTTTATTAATTCCGTGTGGGAGCCGGCATTAAAGGCTATTTCCTCATTTTGGGCAAGGCTATCTTCTACAAAAACATCCATCTCGTACAGGTTCCCAAACGGCGGCATTGCCCCGATATCACACCCCGGGAAAATGTCTTTGAATTCCGCCTCAGCCGCCAACTCAATTTTACCAGCACCGGTAACTTGCTTAAGCCGCTCGAGATCAACACTATGAATAGCTGGCAGAACAGCCATGGCCATCCTTCCGTCGAGCTTAATAACCACAGTCTTGGCCAGTTCTTTTCCGGGAATATGGGCAGATGCGGCAATCTCCTGGGCAGTATAGGCAAGAGAATGTCTGATGGTAACATACTTAACACCTTCCCTATCCAGAAATTCCTTGAGATTCACAACCGGCATGACAACCTCCTTTCAGCCGTAACGACTATCTGTGTTACCTGCTTAAAATATAGACTTGCGCCACCCGGGTGTCAATAGGGCCTGGAGCCTAATCTCCTGATAAAACAGTCAGTTTAATCAGGCTTGCGAAGCAGAAAGCTAACTCCCCCTGACAGCCACTATGATGGTGCCCGGTCCGCAGTGCACCCCCAACCCAGCGCCTACCCTGGACAGATGAATTCTTTCTTCTCCGATAACAGAAGTGATGCGTTCTTCCAGAGCCTTGGCCGCTTCTGGTACCGTGCTTTGGGCGATGGCCACCTCCTGCAAACCGGGGTAATCACCGATATGCTCGATGGGCGTGCTGCCAGGAAATATCTGGGCACCAGCCATGAGAGTAAAATTGGCAAACACGATCTTACTGTAGACACGTTTTTTGCCCTTTCAATACTGGCTTACTTTACCCTATCTGGTATCGTAGTGCCCCTGCCAGTGGGGCTCGGCTGGATTGGCATTGCTATGGTCTCAGCAATAATTTGGAAGGTTAACCCCAGGGTGATGATACTTATTGAAATCCCCACAATTCTGGCTTTGTTTGCTGTTACCGGTATCTATAACTTGCAGATGTTTATGCTACTGGTGGTGCCGGTTACGCTGCTTGCTGTTATACTCAACTGGCAACGCATGTGGTAT